>JAFOKI010000183.1 GCA_017419895.1 Eubacterium sp.
CGTAGGCACGCGCCGAAAGCCCCATTACGTCGAAAACTCCGCACAGGAATGAATTTGCCTTGTTATCAAGAGGGCAGAATTCGTGCAGCTTCGAGGAAGTGATGCGTGCGTTGCACGTGATACCGGTACCTCTGAAGCGTTCTGTCTGTATCTCTCTTGCCGCCTGGATGCGTTTTCTGATGGAAGCCGAGCTTTCTTCCTTTTTAGTGGATGAAAGATGTGCGAATTCCACCGGAGCCACTTCAACGTGAAGATCAAGTCTGTCGAGAAGCGGACCGCTTATCTTTGAAAGATAGTTTGAGACCTGTTTGTGCGAGCAGATGCATTTTTTCTTCGGATGCCCGAAAAATCCGCACGGGCACGGGTTCATAGCGGCAACCAGCATTATCGACGAAGGATAGGTTATGCTGCCGCTTGCTCTTGATATAGTCACTTTCTGCTCTTCAAGAGGCTGCCTCAGAATTTCAAGAGTTTTTCTGTCGAATTCCGCAAGCTCATCGAGGAACAGCGTGCCGTTGTGGGCAAGTGATATTTCACCCGGATGCGGTATTGTGCCTCCGCCTGCAAGTCCTGCCGCTGAAATGGTGTGGTGCGGCGAACGGAAAGGACGAACCGTCACAAGGGGAGTGTCCTTTTCAATAAGACCGGAAATGGAATGGATGTTGGTGGTTTCGATGGACTCCTCAAAGGTCATGAGGGGAAGAATGCCGGGAAGTCTTTTTGCCAGCATACTCTTGCCGCTTCCCGGACTTCCTATAAGAAGTACGTTGTGACCGCCTGAAGCCGCTATCTCCAGAGCGCGTTTTGCGGAGTGCTGTCCCTTTATGTCAGAAAAATCGGGAACGTTTATCTTCGAAACGGCAGGCGGAACGTACCGGTCTGAGACTTTTATCTGTCTGCCGCCGGTGAAGTGGGCTATTATTTCTATAATAGATTTTACACCATAAACCTCTATTCCGTCAACCACTGAAGCCTCAAAAGCGTTGTCGTATGGCACAAAAATTTTTCTTATGCCGCTTCTCATTGCGGTGAGGGTCATAGGCAGCACACCGTTTACGTGGCGGACATTGCCGTTAAGCGAAACTTCGCCGATGAAGCAGCAGTCGTCAGTGAATGCAGTTATGACGCCCATTGCAGTAAGCATACCCATGAATATGGCGAGATCGTGTACCGATCCGCTTTTTTTCGTATCCGCCGGAGCAAGATTCATCATGACGCGGGCATTCGGAAATTTTATTCCGCCTGCGAGCATGGCTGACTTTATTCTTTCACGGCTTTCCTTTACTACCGTGTCGGGGAGACCTACTATTTCAAAAGCAGGCTGACCCATGCGGATGTCAGTTTCGACATCCACTGAAAATGCGTTGAGGCCGAAAAGCCCCATGGTATTGATCTTGGAAAACATATTTCTCTTTACCTCCCATTAAATAAATATACATGTATCCCATAAAATACTATATCACAACAAGGAAAGGAAATCAATACCTATGGAAAAATATTTTTTGGCATCTGCCTCCGGACGGGCGGAATATTAAGAAAACGCTGATTTATTATTACCGTATTATAATAAACAAAAAATCCGTATCTTCGAAACGAAAATACGGACAAATTCACAATCTTTGATAATGCGGTTGACAACCACATATATTTGGAGTATAATTGTATAATGTATCAAAATGGGGAGTTTTATACCCTGTTACACTATGGTTAGTATATCACAGATATATCAATAAATCAATAGTTTTCACATTTTTCTGCTTCTGTCATCAGTGATGTTTATTTCTGATGCAGACTATCAACACAAAGGAGGACCAGACACCAATGGTGAATGTCAAGCCTAAACAGCTCGGTAAAAATACCAGAATGAGCTTTGGCAAGATCAATGAAGCTCTTGAAATGCCAAACCTTATCGAGGTACAGAAAAATTCCTACAAGTGGTTCAAGGAGGAGGGTCTTAAAGAGGTTTTCCATGATGTAGCAGCTATCACTGACTACAACGGAAATTTAGTCTTAAACTTTACAGGGTATAAGATCGACGACACTCCGAAATACTCCATCGCAGAATGTAAGGAACGTGACGTTACATATGCAGCTCCGCTCAGAGTAACTGCAACACTCTGGAACAAGGAAACCGGTGACGTAAAGGAAAGCGAGATCTTTATGGGCGACTTCCCGCTCATGACAGACAGCGGTACCTTCGTTATCAACGGTGCGGAACGAGTTATCGTATCACAGCTTGTCAGATCTCCTGGTGTTTACTATGCCTTCGAGAAGGACAAGACAGGTAAGAACCTCTACAAGTCCACTGTTATTCCGAACCGCGGTGCGTGGCTCGAATACGAAATGGACTCAAACGACGTTGTTTATGTTCGTATAGACAAGAACAGAAAAATTCCGATAACAACATTTATCAGAGCTCTCGGCGTAGGTACAGACGAAGAGATCGAAGAAATGTTCGGAGCTGACGAAAGACTCAACCAGACAATTCTTCAGAAGGACAGCACAAAGAACAACTCTGACGCTCTTCTCGATGTATACAGAAAACTCCGTCCGGGCGAACCTCCAACGGTTGAAAGCGCACTTTCACACCTTAACAATCTTTTCTTCGACGCAAAGAGATATGATCTCTGCAAGTTCGGCCGTTACAAGTACAACAAGAAGCTCGGTATTGCTTCAAGACTTTCAGGCCACCTTCTTTCAAGACCTGTTGTAAACCCAATGACAGGCGAGCTCATGGCATCTGACGGCGAGACAATTTCATATGAAAAGGCTCTCGAGATCGAACAGGCCGGTGTAATGGAAGCTTACGTTACTGTAGAAGTAAAGGAAGACTACACAACACCGACAGGCGAAAAGAAGTCAAAGCTTGTTGAACGTGAGGTAAAGATCATCGGTAACGGTATGGTTGACATCACCGGTTACGTAAACTTTGACGTTGCAAAGTACGGTATCGATGAAAAGGTATACTTCAAGGTACTTAAAGAGATCCTCGAAAATTCTGCTGACGAAGAGGAACTCGAAGAAAACGTTAAGAACAGAGTTGAAGAACTCGTTCCTAAGCACATCATTCTTGATGACATTTACGCTACTATCAGCTACTTCCTCAACCTTTGCTCAGGCATTGGTACAGTTGACGATATAGACCATCTCGGAAACCGTAGAATCCGTTCTGTAGGTGAGCTTCTCCAGAACCAGTTCAGAATCGGTTTTGCAAGAATGGAAAGAGTTATCCGTGAAAGAATGAACACACAGTCACAGGAAATGGATACCATCACTCCTCAGTCACTTGTAAACATTCGTCCGATAACTGCTGCGATCAAGGAATTCTTTGGTTCATCACCACTTTCACAGTTCATGGACCAGACAAACCCTCTCGCAGAACTTACACACAAGAGACGTCTTTCAGCCCTCGGTCCTGGCGGTCTTTCACGAGACAGAGCCGGATTCGAAGTACGAGACGTACACTACAGCCACTACGGCAGAATGTGTCCTATCGAAACTCCTGAAGGTCCTAACATCGGTCTTATCTCATACCTCGCTACTTTTGCAAGGATCAATGAATACGGATTCATCGAAGCTCCTTACAGAAAAGTTGACAAGGCAACAGGCGTTGTAACAAACGAAGTTGTTTACATGACAGC
>JAFOKI010000184.1 GCA_017419895.1 Eubacterium sp.
AGATCCAGGTCTCAGAAACGTTGAAAAAGTATCCACTTTCTTTCGCATACAACAATTTGGCGACAGATTTCTGTTGGAAGCGTTGCAGCAACATTATTCTGGCGACAGATTTCCGCCGAACACCTTGCACCGAAGCGGGCGGTTCTTTACGGCGCGAGCTCGAAGAAGTCCGCAACGCGGTTCTTTGTATCAATAAGAAGATTGTACTGGACCATTCCGTACTCGCGGACGAGATCCGCTTCGGGAGAAGTGTCGGTGTCGATGTCTTTGTTGTCGTGGATGTTGCCTTCATCATCGTAGTAGCACAGCGAGGTCAGCACGGGAACCTTGCGGAAAGTCTCGAGCCGGTATTTGTCGTAGCCCGTCATCTCGAGGCCGAGCAGGTCGAGCATGTATGCCGAGAGGTAGTTCGCGCTGATATGGGTGCCCTCGCTCTCCGGGATGTCGTAGTTCGCCCAGATCATGAACGGCACCTGGTACATGAGCTCGTGGACCGCTGTGGACGAAAGGTCGCCCGATGCGGACGCGCGGCGCTGGAGCACGGTGAAAAGTTCGTCGTCAACTCTGGGCTGGTGGTCGCCGAAGAACACGACGACTGTCGGTTCGTCGAGTTTTTCAAGATAGCCGATGAGGCCTTCCAGGGCTTCATCGGTCTTTTTTACGAGATTCAGGTACTGTTCGGTCTGGATGAACTGGATCTCGTCATCGGTCACGGTGAGCTCTTTTTCGACGGCTCCGGTCGAGAGTGAGAAGCTGGAATGGTTCTGGATCGTGACGTTGAACAGGAAGAATGGCTTGTCGGCGTTCGCAGGGTCGCTGCGGTAAGCCTCGTATTCCGAGATCACGGTCTCGAAATCGCTTTCGTCTGAGACGAACGCCCTGAGCATTCCCGGGTCCTTGAGGTCTTCCAGCGAAATGTGCCGGTCGAATCCGAGGTTGGGATAGACCTTGCTGCGGTTGTATGAGTCGGCGCGGCCGGGATGGAACGCGATGCTTCCGCCGTAGCCCTGCTCCTCAAGTGTAGTGACGAGAGATGGGACTTCTCCCCTGATATTGGTGTTGTACGGCACCGAGTGGAACGGGAAAAACTCCATCGAGCCTCCAGTGAGGAACTCGAACTCGGTATTCGCGGTAGACCCGCCGAAGATCGAAGTATGGAGCCAGCCTTTTACGGTGTTGTCTTTCAGACTGTTGAAGAACGGTATGTACGGAGCCGAAGTCTCGAAATCCGCGATCACGCTGAGGTCTGAAAATGCTTCGTTCATGACGACGATGACGTTCGGCTTTCCGGCTGCCAGGCTCGCCTTGACCGAAGCGCTGTCTGAAGTATAGCCGGAAGCGATCTCAGCAACGCGGTCTGCGGAATAGCCTTCCGGTTTTTTCATGATCGACGTATTGGCGGTCACAGCGAAGCTGAGAGGATACCCGTTTTCTCTATAGCTGAGTGTTGTGTGGAAACCGCTGACATAGATGCCGTGGCGTTTGGTGAATTTAGTCGTGAACACTGTCTGGCGGATACCGACGATACAGACTATTACCAGACAAAGCAGCGCCAGGCGCTTTTTGAGATCCAGGCTTTTTCTCCTGTTCACACAGATCATCGGGGCGATCATTACCGCCGCCGCGGTGATCACCCAGAGAGACGATTTGTTGAACGCTATTTCGTAATTGCCAGCGACGTCGAGCGCCGTTCCGAATGAAGTGATATCGGTGATTATGAGCGGCGATCCCCTGAACTGTATCAGGAGGAAATTTATCATACAGAACGCAAAGGTAAAGAACGTGGTGATGATCACTGTGTATTTCAGGCTGTTCGAAATGAGATAAACCAAAAGCCAGAGTGTCACTATCAGAAGGATGTTAAGAAGGCCCCTCATAGAGGGGGTGAATTTTATGATGTTGACAAGTTTGACATCCGCGATCTTGAGGCACATGTAGTAGCAGACGAACGGGGTCAGGATGAAGAACAAACGCTGGATCAGGAGTGACGGGTCTTTCAGAAGCCGCCCGATGATACCGGTCGGTTTGTCCATGAGCCTTGCGGGGGCGGCTTTGTCGGAGGCAGTAGCTGAGCCAGTGCCGGACCCTGCTGAGACGGTGCCGGAGCCGTCTGTAGCCTCGGGTTTGTCCGCGCCGGTATCAGACCCGGCCGCAGCCTCGGAGCTTGCCGCGCCGGTAAGTCTCTTCCACGGAAGAAGTATGAGAAGCGCGGTCAGAAGGAGCGCGGCCTCCAGGAAGAAGAACACTCCGTAAGTGAAATGATAGTAAGTGACTGACGCGAAAAGCGCGTTTTCCTGCTCCTCCCCGTCGATCACGAATTTCGTGTCCCTTTCGGGGGACGCGGAAAGGTAAACGCCGAAAGCGCTAGGAGTCTTGATGTCCTTGCAGTCGATATTGAGCGTGTAAAGCTCGCCGCGGTCAAGCAACACGCCGTTCTCCAGATAGACTGCAGAGGCGTCTGCTGCGGCTTCGCTTTCGGCAGATCCCGCATCGCCGGCCGAACCGCTGCTCGATGACCCGGATCCGCTGCTCTGCGAGTTGTCGTATTTGGAGCCTTTGTTCATGGTGAGGCCGCTGCCGTTCAGGCTCGAACTGTCGGCGCGCGTGAAATCGAGGCGCGAGCGTTTCCTATTGGGTATGAGGCCCGCGTCGAGCTCGCTCCTGGCGACCTCGGTCCCGTTCTTATCGGTAATGTAGACCTCGACCTTGCCGGACGCGGTGTAGTAATCGGGATTGTAGAAGAAAATCTGGACGCTCTGGAGGTTGGAGTCGCTTGCCCTGAACTCCTGGCGGATCGTAGAATTGCCGGTTACCTCAGTGTAGCCCGCAGTCGGCCGGTTGAGATTGTAAAGAAGCGTGACGTCTGTGATCTTGTCGGCTTCCTTGAGGTGCTTGGAGTAGTATTTCTTTGTTGAGCGGGGCACCTCCGGGACGCGTTCTCCGCAGATATACGACTGGATGTATTTCAGATTCGAGAATTCGAGTATGAGGAACACCGCGCAGAGTATCAGAAGAATGACCGACAGGATCTTGCGGTAGTTGAGTTCGTTTTTTGTGTCTTTCAGAAGTGATCGTATCATTTATATATGCCTGTTCTGTATGCCCGCGCCGGAACCGGTACGCGCGCAGTCCCGTACTATAATATCACAATACCTGCGCTTTCACATAATCGAGGAAAGCCACTGCGGCCGAAGTCTTTGTTCGGCCGGGACTGAACGCCAGCCCGATGTCGCGGTGCTGCGGCGGGTCGAGCGGCTTCGAGTCTAAGGGGAATTTACTGTTCATTATAACAAGGCCGGGCATTATGCCGACGCCTGCGCCTGAATATATGAACGCCATGATCGCGGTGTCGTCGCCGAAGGAATATGCGGGCCTGAACGACGGGTCGGTATCGTAAAGCAGCGAGTGCGCGTCGTTGTCGAAGCCATCGGCCGGGGTTATGAACGGGTACCTGAGGAGCTCGCTCACGGTGACGGAAGCCTTTGTTGAAAGATCGTGGTTCCTGGGCAGGACGGCCAGGAGCGGGTCGTGTCTCAGGCTGATGAAATCCAGCCCGTCCGCCGCGGAATACGAGATGAAACCGCAGTCGGCAGTCCCCTTTTCGATCCATTCGGACACGTCTGTGTAGCTTCCGTCGAGGATGCTGATCTCCACGTTCGGGTAGAGCTGCCCGAAACCTTTCGTGAGGCGGGGGAGCCAGGCCGCGGCTACGCTCGCGAACGTCGCCACGGTCAGTTTCCCGGCAACGGTGTGTTTCATGTTCAGAACCGTCTGCTCCAGGTTGAGTTTCCGGTTCACCAGGTCCCTTACCGGCTCGAGCAGGAGTTTCCCGCTCTCGGTCAGGACGACTCCGCTCTTGCTCCTTATGAACAAAGTCAGTCCGGTCTCTTTTTCAAGCGCTGCGATCGCGTGGCTGACACCGGACTGGGTATAGTTCATCTCTGCCGCCGCGTGAGAGATGTTGCCGAGTTCGGCGACTTTAAGAAATATTTCGTATCTCGAAGGGGTGCTGCTCATCAGATCCTCCGGCAGTTATCCAGTACAAACTGTAATGATTAACAGTACAAACATTCTATTTTAGAATATCACGAAATATATATAATTGAAATATAAAAATATCGTCGATCGGATCAGGAGGTAAGGTTTATGGAAGCAAAAGTCACATTTAATGTCGACCGCTGTAAGGGATGCGGGCTTTGTGTGACGGTATGTCCCAAAGGCATAGTCGCACTCAAAATGACCGAAACTAACCGCAAGGGGTATCATCCGGCGGGAGTAACGGATATGTCCAAGTGCGTCGCGTGCGCGAGCTGCGCCAAAATCTGCCCAGATTCGATAATCACTGTCGAGAAATTCTGATGATCCGCGGCTGACCGCGTGGTCATGCCGTTTGCCGAGAACCGGAGGTATACAAAATGGCAAGAGAATTATGGAAAGGAAATGAAGCGATGGCGGAGGCCGCCATCAGAGCCGGCTGCGACGCGTACTTCGGATACCCGATCACGCCGCAGAGCGAGCTCATAGAATATATGTCGTTCCACATGCCCGACAGAGGGAGGGTATTCCTTCAGGGCGAGTCGGAAATCGCGGTAGTCAACATGCTTTACGGCGCGGGCGGATCCGGAAAAAGAGTAATGACTTCGTCCTCGTCGGTTGGAATCGCGCTCATGCAGGAGGGGCTTTCGTATCTCGCGGGAGCTGAAGTACCCTGCGTGATCATCAACTGCATGAGAGGCGGCCCGGGCCTCGGAACCATCCAGCCGAGCCAGGCTGACTATTATCAGATGACAAGGGGCGGAGCGAGCGGCGACCATCATTTCATAGCGCTCGCGCCGGGCAACATCCAGGAAGCCGTCGACATGGTGCAGGAGGCTTTCGACATAGCGATGGAATACAGGAACCCGGTCTTTGTGGTGGTGGACGGACTTATCGGTCAGATGATGGAGCCGATAGAGTGGCATGAGATTCCCAGACGCGAGCTGCCGGATGTCGATTCGTGGGCGGCCAACGGAAGCCCGACTCACAAGCACAATGTTATCAACTCTTTGTGGATAGACGCGGACCAGGACGAGGCGTTCAACCATCGTCTCACCCAGAAAACGCACCTGATGCAGGAGAATGAGGTCCGCTACGAAAAACTGGAATGCGATGATGCAGAGATCGTGATCGTCGCTTACGGTACGCCTGCCAGAGTATCGATCTCCGCGGTGAAAGAGCTCAGGGTGATGGGTATCAAGGCGGGACTTTTCAGACCCAAGACGATTTGGCCATACCCTTACAAAGCTTTGCGCGAGGTCGTGGACCAGGAATGTGTCAAGAAGATCCTTTGTGTCGAGCTTTCAGAAGGTCAGATGATCGACGACGTGGAGATCGCGGTCGGCGATTCCAAGCCGATAGAGTTCTACGGTCATTCCGGCGGAGTGCTTTTCGCCACGGACGAGCTTGTCGATCACGTAAAAGGGATTATCTAAGAGGAAGGAGATACCAAAATGGCGATCGTATATCAGAAATCCAAGGGACTCCTGGATGCGGAGTTCCATTACTGCCCGGGATGCCATCACGGAATAGTCCATAAACTCGTTGCAGAGGTCCTGGAAGAGCTGGGCATTATCGATACCGCAATAGGAGTCAGCCCGGTAGGGTGCTCGGTATTCGGATATAACTATTGGGCGTGCGACATGGTCGAGGCAGCTCACGGAAGAGCGCCTGCCGTTGCCACGGGACTCAAACGCGTCAATCCCGATCACGCGGTGTTCACGTATCAGGGAGACGGCGACCTGGCTTCCATCGGAGCCGCGGAGGTCGTTCACGCAGCGATGAGAGGCGAGAAGATCACTACTATATTTATAAACAACGCTATCTACGGAATGACCGGCGGTCAGATGGCTCCGACCACTCTCATCGGTCAGAAGACCACGACGAGCCAGCTCGGAAGGACCGTGGAGCAGGCTGGTGAACCTCTCAGAGTTTCTGAGATGCTCGCGACAATTGGCGGCGCGGCATATATCGAGAGAGTCTGCGTAAAGGACATCCCCAATCTCAACAAAGCCAAGAAAGCCATCAAAAAAGCCTTTGAACTCCAACTTGCGGGCGCGGGCTTCACATTCGTGGAAGTGCTTTCGGCCTGCCCGACCAACTGGGGCATGACGGCCTTGGACGCCAATAAATTCATTGAAGAAAAAATGATCCCGTATTACCCGCTCGGCGTCATAAAAGACAAAACGGCGGAATAGAAAGGAGCGGCTCATGAAAAGAGAAATATGTATCTCCGGATTTGGCGGTCAGGGAGTTCTGGCTGTCGGCAAGTCGCTCATAGAAGCGGGCATGAATGAAGGCCTCGAAGTAACCTGGGCGCCATCCTACGGTCCCGAGATGAGAGGCGGAACAGCCAACTGCAGCGTGGTAATTTCCGACGAACCAATCGGCTCTCCGGTATTCAACTTCCCCACAGATCTGATAGCCATGAACCTTCCGTCGCTCCTGAAATTCGAGCCGAGAGTTGTCAAGGGCGGTATCATCCTAGTGAACAGCTCTGTCGTCGACCAGAAAGTCACGAGAGACGATGTAAAAGCGATCTATGTCCCCTGCGTTGACATCGCGAGCGAACTCGGCAACCTGAAGGTCGCCAATATGGTCATGATGGGCGCTTATGTAGAGGCAACAAAGATCGTAAAACCCGAAACTGTTGTCGAGATGATCAAGGCGATGTTCGGCGTCAAGAAGCCCGAACTCGTTCCGCTCAATATTGAAGCGCTTCACAGAGGCATCGCCTGCGCGAAATAATAGTATTTACTTCAGAGACTTAACAAAGTCGGGCGTGATCGACACGCCCGACTTTGTTAATGCTGTTTTTGCGAATGGCTGTATATCAGTTACATATGAGCAGCAGGAAGATATACTCACGACAGCCGGATTCAGTAATCTGTGTTGAATCTGGAGGCGACAAATGAAATAAAACTGTTTGTCTGCTTTGTGCGCTCACCGCTCGAGAAACAAAGAACATACTTGAGATTTACCTGATGCTTTTCAGGTGTGAAGAATGCTAGCTTTTCGGTTTGAGACGGCTCCCTGCAGAATGACGCAGGCACAAATGCCGCGCCTTTTCCGGAGGAACAAAGCTTGAGCATAAGGTCTATATTGGATATCTCCGAGATTTTTCTGTTCTTGATCCCCGCGGCATTCAGGATGTCGTCCGAAACTTTTCTGAGAAGATACGGCGGTTCCATAAGATAAAATGTTACATCTTTCAGCAGGCTTATATCTATGGGCGTCGGATCGTCCGGCGTTCCTTCGTGCCCTTTCTTATCGATAAAAGCACCTAAAACATCGGGGTTCAGCACGAGCAGCACAGGGTCGTCAGCGAGTTCGATATACTCTGTAGCGGGACGTATCCCCGATCGAATATGGAGTATGGCAACATCGATGACACCATTAGTTACCATTCTTTCCTGTTCCGGCGACGGCGCGCCGTTTATGTTTATCAGCGCCGAAGGTGCTTGCTCCATAAACGGACGGATCAGGCTTTCCATAAACAAGGGCTGTACCTGTGTCGGAATACCTATATTTACTGTCATCCTCGAAGTGTCGCTAAGCCCGGCGATCTGTTCCTCGAGCTCGGATGTCAGTTTGTAATACCTGAGAGCGTACGTCCGGAAAAGCTCTCCCGCCGGAGTGAGTTTCATCGGCTGGGAACTTCGGTCGAACAATTCGACGCCGAGATCGTCTTCCAGACGCCGGAGATACTGCGTAAGCGATGGCTGGGAAATATATAGCGCTTTTGCCGCCTTTGTGATATTTCCGGTATCTGCTATAGCCATAAAATACTCGAAGTTATTGAAATATTTCTTAGTCATCGGTCGGACCTCCATATCTGCTCTCATTATACTACACGTCAGGTTTTTCTTACAGTTCGGTCCATAACCAAATACGTATTTCACTATAGGCAATGCGTCATCATAAACTATAATCGCACAAGAATAAATCAAGACTGTGATACTTGTTCGAAAGGAGCAGCAATGGGAAGAAAAGTTGATATTGCGAAATACGAATCGTTCCTTAAAGAAGCGCTTGTATGCGCGGGGCTTAATGCAGAGGATGCCGAAAATGTCGCGGGACTCATGATCCAGAATGAAAAACTGGGTATCTCGACGCACGGCAGTTTTCATCTCGTGACCTACATCAAGAAGATGCAGGCAGGCGCGATGGATCCTCATGGTGAGATAGAAGTCATAAAAGAGGGACCGACATGGGCTGTGATCGACGCGCACAATAATATGGGGTTTCTGGCAAGCTACAAAGCTATGGAACTGGCGATCAAAAAAGCGAAAGAATACGGAATGGCATATGTGACGGTGACGCACAGTTCTCATTACGGAACAGGCGCGGCGTATGAACTTATGGCGTCAAGAGCCGGCATGGCTTCGATCGTTTTCTCAAACACATGGAAACTGATGGCAGTTCCGGGAAGCAGGGAGCCGGTCATCGGGAATTCGCCGATTGGATACGGCCTTCCGGCAACAAAGGGGCACCCCGAGGTATTCATGGATGTAGCCACGAGCGCGGCATCCAATACAAAAGTAATGAGATTCATCGAAGCCGGTGAAGATTGTCCTCCGGGCTGGATCGTAGACGCGGATGGAAAACCGACGACTGATCCTTCAAAACCGCATTCGCTCGTTCCCGCGGGCGCCCACAAAGGCTACGGCGCCGCATTCATGATCGAGGCCCTCACGGCTTTTGTCGCGGGAGGCGGCAGAGTTGCAATGGACTGGATTGCGAACATTCCGGATGTGGCGGATGTAAGCCACGGATTCCTTGTCATCGATATTTCACAGATCACAGGCGCCGATGTATATGGCGAGAGGCTTGACGAGTATATTGATGAAATCCACAACGCTCCTAAGGCGGCCGGCGCTGATAGAATCTTTGTTCCTGGCGAAATAGAACAGGACAGCCTGAAAGCCGCAAATGAAGCGGGATATATTGAACTAATGGACGTTCATGTCGTGCGCATGCAGGAAGTCGCGGATATGTTCGGACTCGATCTCGAATCGGTATTCATAGATTAAAAGTGTTATTTAGAAAAGGAGAATAATAAAAATGAGCGATAAGAAAAAGATGACAGTTCCTGATTTTAAGAAATTCAAGCAGGAAGGCCGTAAGTTCTGCCATGTTACAGCTTACGATTATACCACGGCATCGATCGTGGACGACAGCGAATGCGAGATTATCCTCGTAGGCGATTCCCTCAATATGATAATGCTAGGCAACCAGGGCACGGTAGGTGTCACTGTCGACCAGATGATCCAGTTCATCAAGCCGGTAGTTAAAGGCGCGCCGAATACATTCATAGTTGGAGACATGCCGTTCGGTTCATATAACGTAAGCCCCGAAAAAGCGATCGAAAACGCCAATAAGATGCTTATGGAAACAAACTGTGACGCGATCAAGCTCGAAGGCGGCATCGAGATGGCGGAGACAATCGAAAGAATGGTCAAAGCCGGTATCCCGATGATCGGACATATTGGAATGACACCGCAGAGCGCGGCTTCGTTCGGCGGCTTCAGGATGCAGGGCGGAACTCCGGAAGGAGCGAAGAAAGTGATAGAAGACGCTTTTGCCATTGAAAAGGCGGGAGCTATCGCCCTTGTTCTCGAGTGCGTGCCTTCCGTAGTAGGAGCAGCTGTTTCAAAGGCGGTATCCATCCCTGTTCTGGGAATCGGGGCAGGCCCGGACGTCGATTGCCAAGTGCTCGTTACGCAGGATCTGCTCGGCATGTACGGTGAATTCAAGCCCAAGTTCGTAAAACAGTTCGCAAATATCAGACAGGCGATGGTAGACGGTCTCAATGCTTTCCATCAGGAGACGATCGACGGGATATTCCCGGGTACGGAATACTCATTCAACAAGAAAGTTGAGATACCTGAGATCTGAATATACTGATGTATGGAATCTCAATAAAAAGATATGTTTAGGAAAAAGCTGATTGATTCAGCATTTTCTTAATACCAAAACCTTGATATTTTACCGTTTGTTTCGTAAACTTGAAGTACATAAGCTGCAAAATGGCAGGCCTCCCCATATAGAGGCTTTGTTAGATGCGGCTTTTCGCGCCGGATGACGGAGAGGCCGAAGAATCGGCTGACGTACCGGCGACAACAGAGTAAGAAAACCATTTCTTAAGCAGCAGAACAGGAGACAATATGGATCATTCGTTTACAAAGGAGCAGGAGGCGCTGAGAAAACTCGCGCGTCAGTTTGCCGAGAACGAGCTTGAGCCGGTAGCCGCCGAGATAGACGAGCAGCATGTTTTCCCGATGGAGAACTTCAAGAAGATGGCTGCGCTCGGCTTCACCGGAATAGGCGTTCCGGAAGAGTACGGCGGATCGGGCGGCGGCGCGATCGAAGAAGTAATAGTAGTAGAAGAGTTTGCCAAGAAATGCATGTCATCCGCGGCGACACTTTCCATTCACCTGATCGGACCGCACATCATCCACCAGTTCGGAACACAGGAACAGAAGGAGAAATACCTTCCGAGACTCACAAAGGGCGGAGAAGTCGGGGCTTTCGCGCTGACGGAGCCGGGCGCGGGTTCGGACGCCGGAGCGGTGCAGACGACCGCGACGTACGATCCGGAAACGGATGAGTACATCCTAAACGGTACAAAGTGCTTCATTACGGGCGGTTCGCGCGCGACCATTCTGGTCATATTCGCTTCGACGATGCCCGGAAAAGGCACGAGAGGCCTGACCGCGTTCATTGTTGAGAGAGGCATGGAAGGCTTCTCGCACGGCAAGATCGAGAACAAGATGGGTCTCCACGGTTCGGAGACAGCCGAGCTCGTATTCGAGGACTGCAGAGTCCCGGCCAAGAACATTCTCGGCGAGAAGAACAAGGGTTTCAAGATCGCCATGATGGCTCTCGACTCAGCCCGTATCGGAACAGGCGCTCAGGGAATCGGTATCGCGCAGGGCGCTATAGACCTTTCCGTCAAATACATGCATGAGAGAGTCCAGTTCGGAAAACCGATCGCTGAGCTTCAGGGTCTGCAGTGGTACATCGCCGACATGGCAACAAAGACCGAAGCCGCCAAGTGGCTCGTCTACAACGCAGCCTGGAAACACGATTCGGGGCAGCCATACACGCTCGAGTCCGCGATGTGCAAATACAATGCGTCCGAGAACGCCCGCTTTGTTACAAATCTGGCTCTCCAGATCCACGGCGGATACGGTTACATGAAAGACTATCCGCTCGAGAGAATGTACAGGGACGCCAAGCTCACAGAGATCTACGAGGGCACTTCGGAGATCCACAAACTCGTTATTTCCCGCGCGGTACTGAACAAGTAAGGAGGTACAGGACATGAAAATACTGGTTTGCGTAAAACAGGTCCCGGATACTTCCGGAAAAGTGGCGGTACACGCCGACGGAACGCTCGACAGAGCTTCCATGCAGACGATCATAAACCCGGACGACCTGAATGCCGTTGAGGCCGCTCTCAAACTGAAAGACGACACAGGCGCTCCGGTAACGGTCATCACGATGGGACCGCCGCAGGCTGAGAGCATGCTCAGAGAGCTTCTCGCCATGGGCGCCGACAAAGCCGTCCTCGTATCCGGCCGTGAATTCGGCGGATCAGACACATACGCGACATCACAGATCCTAGCTGCCGCGATCAAACAGATCGGCGTGGACGAAGATGACGTGGTGTTCTGCGGACGTCAGGCTATCGACGGCGACACCGCGCAGGTCGGACCGCAGATCGCGGAAAAACTCGGACTTCCGCAGGTCACATACGCCGCGGATATCCAGAAGGACGGAAACAAAATCACGGTCAAGAGAATGCTGGAAGACGGCTACATGATCATCGACGTCAAGACGCCGTGCCTCATCACGTGCATAAAAGAACTCAACCAGCCGAGATACATGACGGTCAACGGCATCCGCCGCGCGTTTGCCGCCGACATAGAAGTCTTTGATTACGAGAGACTCAAGGACGATCCGCTGATCGAAAAGACCACGATCGGACTTTCGGGCTCCCCGACGAACATCCTCACGTCATTCACTCCGCCGCTCAAAGGCGCCGGTATGATGCTCGAGGGTGCGGACCAGACGACATGCGATACACTTGCGGGCATTCTCGCCGATAAGCACATCATCTGATAAGGAGGAGAGCAAATGAGTAATTTCAACAGTGCTGCAATTGAGGAATTCAAGAACGTCTGGGTCTTCTGCGAACAAAGACAGGGCAAGATGAACCCGACGGCCTTCGAGCTCGTTTCAAAGGGAAGAGAACTTGCCGATGAGCTCGGAGTAAAGCTTTGCGGTCTCCTGATCGGTGACGACGTAAAAGGGATGGCAAAAGATCTGGGCGGATACGGCGCGGACGAAGTTATTATCTGCGAAAGCCCGCTTCTCAAATACTACACGACCGATGCGTACGCTAAGGTTATCTGCGACGCGATCGAAGAAATGAAACCGGAGATCTTCCTGATCGGCGCGACCAATATAGGCCGTGACCTCGGACCGCGCTGCGCGGCGAGACTCAGGACAGGGCTTTGTGCGGACTGCACACACCTGGATGTTGACACACCGGTGTACATTGACTTCCTGAAAGAGAATTCGACACTGAAGGAAGACGCGATCGAAAGACTTTCCGGTCACACGATGAAAGTTCTGGGCGAGGATCACGACACAAGCCGTGACCTCAAGATGACACGTCCGGCTTTCGGCGGACACCTTATGGCTACGATCGTTTGCCCGAGATTCCGTCCTGCTATGGCTACGGTCCGTCCGGGCGTTATGAAGAAAGCTCCGTTCGACCAGGCTAAGGCTGACGCGGTAGAAGTAACGGAATTCAACGTACAGCTTACAGAATCCGACATCTC
This sequence comes from Eubacterium sp., assembly GCA_017419895.1. Taxonomy (GTDB): domain Bacteria; phylum Bacillota; class Clostridia; order Peptostreptococcales; family Anaerovoracaceae; genus Aminicella. The sequence continues at coordinate 12,888 of JAFOKI010000184.1, forward strand.
GACAGATGTTAAGGATGTCGTTAAGGCTGCCAAGAAACTCGTCGACCTGATCGGCGCTGATTTCATCGTTTCCGTAGGCCGTGGTATCGCAAAAGACGTAGAGGGCGGCATCGCTCTCGCGCAGGAACTCGCTGACGAACTCGGTGGAGTTGTCGGTGGATCCCGTGTTGCGATCGACTCCGGCTGGCTTTCGGCTGACCATCAGGTAGGCCAGACGGGCAAGACCGTACATCCGAAGGTTTATGTTGCTCTCGGTATTTCCGGATCCATCCAGCACAAAGCCGGTATGCAGGATTCCGAGTGCATCATAGCGGTAAACAAGAACCCGAACGCTCCGATTTTCGAGATTGCCGACTACGGCATATGCGGCGACCTGTTTAAGGTCACTCCGATGCTGAAAGAAGCAATTGCCCAGGTAAAGGCGAATAAGTAATGTATACACGCGGCCGCCTTTAAAGGCGGCCGCTTTGTAATGGTGCAGAGCCGGGCGGATGCTGCGGAGCGGCTTTGTAAAAAGGTCAAAGGTATGAATAAGGACATACAGCAGATATACTCGGAAAAATTCACGACTCCGGCAGAAGCCGCATCGCATATCAAATCAGGTGACCGCATCGCTTACGGATTCGCGCACCTCACGCCGTACGTAATGGACGACGCGATAGCGGACCGCATAGAGGCGGGCGAACTTGAAGGACTCGAGTTCGAGATGGCGCTCTCAATGCGGCGCAGGCCATATGCGGTGTTTGAGCGCAGCAAAAGCATCGAGCAGGCCAGGTTTACTAGTCTTCATATGCTTGGCATCGACAGGACCATGCAGGATGCCGGACGCGATTGGTTCACTCCGATACTTTTCAGCGAGGTCCCGAGTTTCTGGGGCCCCGGAAATGATTTCGATGCATGCTGCATACAGGTCACGCCGATGGACGAGAACGGTGATTTCAATTTCGGACCGGCTCCAACCGATATCAGGGCGATCCTGAAAAACTCTAAGCTCATCATATTTGAGGAAAATCCAAGCATTCCGGTTTGTCACGGACCCGAGAACTATTGGAATGTAAGAGATATCGACTTTGTTGTGAAGGGATCGGACACCCGGCTCGCAGAGTTCAGCTCCAAGCCGGGCGGCGAGGTTGAAAGGCAGGCGGCAAAGCACATAGTCGATCTGATAGAAGACGGGAGCACGCTTCAGCTTGGGATAGGCACGCTTCCTGACATGATAGGTGAGATGCTGGCCAAGTCCGATAAGGGCGACTTCTCGATCCACACCGAGCTTTTCAGCGACCCATACCTTAAGATAATCGAAGCGGGCAAAGTCACCAACAGCAAGAAAACCGATCCAGGTAAAACGGTCTATACTGTCGCGCTCGGGACACGCGATGTCTTCGATTACCTTGACGGGAATCCGGACTGCATGGCGGCGCCTGTCGAATACGTCAATAATTTCAGGACCATATCCGGTATAGACAAATTTATTTCCGTCAACGGATGCCTGAACGTGGACCTTTACGGACAGGTCTGCTCGGAAAGCATCGGATTCAAACATATTACGGGCACGGGCGGACAGCTCGACTTTGTGCTTGCCGCGTATGCTTCGAAAGGCGGGAAGAGTTTCCTTTGTGTAAACTCTACCAGAAAACTCAAGGATGGCCGAATCATATCCAATATTCGTCCGCTTCTCGACAAAGGCCAGATAGTTTCCACACCGAGGGCTGCGGTCCATTATATCG
>JAFOKI010000185.1 GCA_017419895.1 Eubacterium sp.
CTTCGCCTCGCAGTTGTACTGTTTACAAATGTCTTTGTAACGGCACTCCATGCATTCGTTGCCGCCTATTATTACTACATTTTTCTGTTCTGATTTCATAGTTTACCGTCCGTTATGCTAAATGATTGTCTGTATCGTTCTGTATCAAGTTAGATTTATTTAACTGTAATTATATTACAATAACCGCCCTCGCGTGTCAACAGATTTTATCAGGTTTATTTTTCTGATCGCAGCACAGATCCCTGGATAAGCATATAAAAAGCAGCTGCCGCATCAGTATCGGCGGCAGCTGCTTTGTTGTATAGATCAATCCTCGAACTGTGAGTTATATAGTTCGGCGTAGAATCCACCTTTCGCGAGAAGTTCATCGTGCGTGCCTTGCTCGACGATATCGCCATGATCCATAACAAGGATCAGGTCCGCGTTTCTTATGGTCGACAGGCGGTGAGCGATGATGAAGCTTGTCCTGCCCTGCATGAGTTTATCCATTGCCTGTTGGATACGTTCTTCAGTCCTGGTGTCGACGGAGGAAGTCGCCTCATCAAGTATGAGCACGCGCTTGTTTGCGAGCATCGCGCGGGCGATCGTAAGCAGCTGTTTCTGGCCCTGCGAAACGTTAGTCACCTCCTCATTCAGCACCATATTGTATCCGCCGGGCAGAGTCCGGATGAAATGGTCGGCATACGCTGACTTGGCCGCTGCGATGACTTCTTCGTCAGTCGCGTCAAGTTTGCCGTAACGTATGTTTTCCATTATTGTGCCCGCGAACAGCCATGTCTCCTGGAGGACCATCGCGAAATTGTCCCTGAGGTCGTGTCTGTCGAATGTCCTTATATCGTGTCCATCCAGATAGATAGCTCCGTCGTTCACGTCGTAGAAACGCATCAGGAGTTTTACCATAGTGGTTTTTCCCGCGCCTGTCGGACCTACGATAGCGATCTTCTGACCCGGTTTAACGTCAGCGCTGAAATCCTTGATTACGATTTTTTCCGGATCATAACCGAACTTTACGTGGTCAAACTTTACTGCGCCGCGGAAGACTTTTTCCCCATACTGCGCATCCTCAGACGCTTCGCCCGTGATAGTGGCGCCTGCACTGATTGCCGCAGCAGCGAGCGCCGGTCCCTTTGTCGCAACAGGCGAGATCTCCTCATCCTCCTCAAGGAACTCAAACACACGCTCTCCCGCAGCAGCCATTGACTGCACCTGATTCATGATCATCGCGATCTGCGACATCGGCTGTGTCAGGTTCTTTACATACTGGATGAAAGCCTGGATATCGCCGATGCCGATCGCGCCTCTTATCGCGAGGAATCCACCGACCACAGCTACACCAACGTAACCGAGGTTGCCGACAAACATCATCGCGGGATGCATGATTCCCGAAATCGTCTGTGATTTCCAGGCTGACTGATAAAGGACGTCATTTGTACGGTCGAACGTGTCGATCGATTTCTTTTCGCGGTTAAATGCTTTGATGACGAGCTGACCGGCGAAATCCTCTTCGACCTGACCGTTGATTCTGCCAAGATACTCCTGCTGCGTTTTAAAGTGCTTCTGTGAGATCTTGACGATCGATGACACAAGGAGCCCCGAAATCGGCACGAGGATCAGCGCCAGGAGCGTCATAGTTCCTGAAATCGTTATCATCATCACTATCACGCCTACAAGAGTCGCAAGCGAAGTGATGATGTTGGTCAGGCTTTGGCTCAGACCCATTCCAAGCGTATCAACGTCATTGGTAATTCTTGAAAGTATCTCACCGTACTGCCGGCTCTCGAAATATTTCATAGGCATACGGTTGATCTTTTCTGATATCTCGCGTCTCAGACCGTATATAACCTTCTGCGTAACACCGACCATCAGCCATCCCTGGATAAAATGACAGGCAGCGCTTATCAGATAAAGCCCGAGAGTCATCATCAGAACCTTGAATATCACGCTGAAATCAATACCGCCAACACCCGCGATCTTCCGCATCAGACCTTCCGAAAGCTCAGTTGTCGCGCGGCCCATTATCTTTGGCCCGACCGTTTGGAACACTGTTGCCGCAGCCGCAAATATCATAACTACAGTTACCGTGATCCTGTAACTCGCAATGTATTTAAGAATCTTCTTCAGCGCACTTCCGAAGTTTTTGGGCTTTTCGCCCGGAACGAGCGGTCCGCCGCTTCCGGGTCCCCTTCTTGGACCGCGTCTCTGACTCATCGGGCGGACCTGTTCGGCTGCCTGCCCTGCTGCCTCAGGCCTTTCGGGTTTTCCGGATGTTCTGGCCGGGTTTGAGCTCACTGCGTCAGGGCGCTTAATTCTGTCTTTACTCATTTGATGCCCTCCAGTTCTCTCTCCGAAAGCTGCGATCTCGCAATCTGCCCGTATACATCACAGGACTCCATGAGTTCCGCGTGTGTTCCGTTTCCGACGATCTTACCGTCGTCAACGACTATTATCCTGTCGGCATTCAGGATCGTGCTGATTCTCTGCGCCACTATTATCTTTGTTACGTTTGCGTGTTCCTCATCGAGGTTGCGCCTGAGCTCGGCGTCAGTCTTCATATCAAGCGCTGAGAAACTGTCATCGAATACGACTATCCCGGCCTCCTTGACAAGCGCGCGAGCAATGGAGAGTCTTTGTTTCTGACCACCTGACACGTTGGATCCGCCTTGGGCGATGATGCTTTCGTACCCGTTTTCCATGTCGCTCACAAAGCCGTCCGCCATCGCGAGCTTTGCCGCCCTCTCGATTTCTTCCTGTGTGGCGTCTTCCTTTCCAAAGCGTATATTTTCTGCCACGGTTCCGGTGAATAGCACGCCTTTCTGTGGAACAAAGCCGATTCCGGCTCTCAACGATTCCATCGTCACGTCGCGTATATCCACACCGTCTATTTTGATGCTCCCCTTTGTCACATCGTAAAATCTGGGAAGAAGATTTACTATCGTGCTTTTCCCGGAACCCGTGGAACCGATTATCGCCGTTGTCTTACCCGCTTCGCAGGTAAAATCGATATCCTCAAGCGCATCCTCTTCTCCTCCCGGATAACGGAAGTATACATGGTCGAAAACGACCTCCCCTTTCTCCGGTGAAAACTCGCACGCGTTTTCAGCATTTCTAAC
>JAFOKI010000186.1 GCA_017419895.1 Eubacterium sp.
GGAAAGGCATTTGATTCCCGGCATCATAAGATACCGGAAACAAACTTTGTCAGGAGAAAGCTATGTTAAGATCGAGAGAAGGCACATTCCATCCGCAGACAGATGGGACAGCCATAATTGAGACTTCGTCGGGACTGGGATTTCTGGTCTCGCTCGCATCGAACTCGCCCGTGTACAAACACTTTGACGGGGATCTGGTAAAAGTATTCACGCTCATGACTGTCAGGGAAGACGATATGAGTCTCTACGCATTTGATTCGCTGGATGAACTGGATTTGTTCAAACTTCTGATCAGTGTGAACGGTGTAGGGGCGAAAATGGGTCTGGCTATCATGAGCATACTGCCGGTCGGTGAGCTCAAACGGACCATCGCTCGGGAAGACGTAAAAGCCCTTACACAAGCGAACGGAGTAGGCAAGAAACTGGCTCAGCGTATCGTGCTGGAGCTTAAGGACAAAGTCGGTGCTGACCTGATCGGTATCGGTACAGATCCTGATACCGGCGAGATAATGACTGCGCCGGCAGGACAGAGCAGCGAACGCGCCGAAGCGATAGATGCGCTCATCACGCTTGGCTACTCCAGGAGCGAAGCTCAGAACGCTGTCGGCAAGATAAAAGAAGACGGACTTACGAGCGAGGCATATATCAAACTGGCTCTCAGAAACATGTAACGGACGGTAAATGATATGGATAATGAAAGAATAACCGCAGCCTCCGCGAATGAAACGGAAGAAGCAAAAGAGCGCTCATTGAGACCTCAGTATCTTGATGATTTCATAGGCCAGTCCGATGTCAAGAACAACCTTGGCATCTTCATAGAAGCCGCAAAACTCAGACACGAGCCGCTCGATCACGTTTTGTTCTACGGACCTCCTGGACTCGGCAAGACCACACTCGCGGGAATTATCGCGAACGAACTCGGCGTTGACATAAAGGTCACATCGGGTCCGGCGATCGGACGCGCAGGGGATCTTGCGGCGATCCTGACGAATCTCAATGACAACGATGTTCTGTTTATAGATGAAATCCACAGGCTCAACAGGTCTGTGGAGGAAGTGCTTTATTCAGCGATGGAGGACTATGCGCTGGATATAATTATAGGAAAAGGGCCTTCCGCAAGGTCGATAAGACTTGATATTGCGCGCTTTACGCTTATAGGCGCTACTACGAGAGCCGGAAGCCTTTCGGCTCCTTTGAGGGACAGATTCGGTGTCCTGAGTAAATTCGAGATGTACAGGCCGGACGAACTCGCCAGCATAATCAGGCGTTCGGCAAGGCTCATGCAGATAGATATTGATGACGACGCTGTGGAGCTTATCGCTGACTGTTCACGAGGCACACCGAGAATAGCTAACAGGCTCCTGAAGAGAATCAGGGATTTCTCCCAGGTCAGAGGAAGCGGAAGGGTAGACAAAGAAGCCGCCGAGGTCGGTCTTAACGCCCTAGGTGTTGACAGCCTCGGACTTGAGAGACTCGACCGGGAAATCCTTTCAACGATAATTGAAAGATTCAATGGCGGACCGGTGGGTATAGACACAATCGCGGCGTCCATAGGCGAAGAGCGCGTGACGATAGAAGACGCGTATGAGCCATATCTGATCCAGCGAGGGCTTCTTTACAGAACTCAGAAAGGCCGTATGGTAACAAAGCTCGGTTACGAACATATAGGTGCTGTTTATCCGTTCGGTGAGGAACGTGAGCAGGCATTCGGAGACGACCAGCCAACGCGCAGCGACAAAGGCAAAAAGAAAAAAAGAGGCATAGAAGATATCGATGCACAGATGAAATTCCTATGAAGATAAGCGATTTTGATTACGAACTGCCGAAAGAACTGATAGCTCAGACGCCTGCAGCAGAGAGAGACAGCTGCAGGCTGATGGTGCTTGACAGAGCGAAAGGCACGATTGAACACAGACATTTTTACGATATACTGGACTATCTGAACGCAGGGGACTGTCTGGTCATGAATGATTCAAAGGTCATTCCGGCCAGACTTTTTGGCGTAAAAGAAGGGACAGGTGCGGCAATAGAGTTCCTGCTTTCCAAGCACCTCAAAGGTGACGACTGGGAAACTCTCGTAAGACCCGGAAGAAGACTGAAACCCGGGGACAGAGTAAGGTTCGGCGATTCACTGACCGCTGAGATAACCGGTTACGGCGATTCCGGAACCCGGATCGTCAGGTTTGAGTATGACGGCATTTTCATGGAGAGACTTGAAGAACTCGGGAAGATGCCTCTTCCGCCGTACATAGAAAGAGAAGCTACTAAAGAAGATAAAGATACATATCAGACAGTTTACGCGGAGGTCGACGGTTCTGTCGCTGCGCCAACGGCGGGGCTTCATTTCACAAAGGAACTGCTGAAGAAGGCTGAAGAAAAAGGTGTCCGGCTGGCTTATGTGACGCTCCATGTGGGGATAGGTACATTCCGCCCGGTCAAATGCGAGAATGTGGAAGACCACGAGATGCATTTCGAGGAATACTCCATCAGCGAGGAGACCGCTGAAACGATAAATGAAACCAAGGCACGTGGCGGACGGATCATCTCCGTCGGGACTACATCGACGCGAACCATGGAGAGCGCGGCGGTGTTTACAGAAAACGGATACAGAATAGCGCCGGGTAGTGGAAACACGGGCATTTTCATTTATCCGGGTTATGAGTGGAAAATCGTCGACTCACTGATTACCAATTTCCATCTGCCGAAATCGACACTCATTATGCTGGTTTCAGCTTTGTACGACAGAGAAAAAGTGCTTGAGGCATATCAGGAAGCTGTGGCGGAGAAGTACAGATTCTTCAGTTACGGCGATGCAATGATCATTATTTGAGGTAATCATGGGATCAAACAATAAAAA
>JAFOKI010000021.1 GCA_017419895.1 Eubacterium sp.
CATATAGCCTACGGTTACCGGCTTGTCGAAGTATTCTCCGGTCCTGCCGTCTCTCAGTCTCAGTTTTCCGCTCTCGGGCAGTCCGCATTCCTTAAGGAGATTGCGGATGTCGCCTTCCTTGGCTCCGTCAAATACCGGAGTGGAAATGTACCAGCCTTTGTTCTTGGCCGCGAGTCCGAGATGTACTTCGAGAACCTGTCCTACGTTCATTCGGGACGGTACGCCGAGAGGATTCAGCATCATCTGGAGCGGTGTTCCGTCGTCGAGGAACGGCATATCTTCTTCCGGAAGAATGCAGGATACGACACCTTTGTTTCCGTGACGTCCCGCCATCTTGTCACCGACCTGGATCTTGCGCTTGGAAGCGACATAGACCCTGACCAGTTTATTCACGCCCGGCGCGAGTTCGTCGCCACTGTTCTCCCTTGTGAACACACGGACGTCGATAACGATACCTGATTCACCGTGCGGAACGCGGAGCGACGTGTCTCTGACGTCCTTGGCTTTTTCTCCGAATACCGTGCGCAGGAGCTTTTCTTCTCCGCTCTTGGCACTCTGTCCCTTAGGCGTTACTTTTCCTACGAGGATATCTGTTGATTTGACTTCAGCGCCGATACGGATGATGCCTTCCTCGTCGAGCTGGCTGAGAAGCTCAGCGCCGACGTTCGGGATATCATTCGTGATCTCTTCGTCACCGAGTTTGGTGTTGCGCGCGTCAGTTTCATACTTTGTTATATGTATTGATGTGAGCACGTCGTCCATTATGAGGCGTTCATTGAGTATGACCGCGTCCTCATAGTTGTAGCCTTCCCACGTCATGAACCCGACCAGCAGGTTTTTGCCGAGGGAGATCTCGCCGAGATCTGTGGAAGGTCCGTCAGCAATGACTTCTCCCGCTTCCACATGCTCGCCGTGATCGACTATCGGTCTCTGGTTGATGCATGTGCCCTGGTTGGAACGCTTGTATTTCAGGAGAGCGTATTCGTCTTCCCCTTCTCCGTCGTCACGCGTGATAACGATCGTCTCAGCGTCGACGAATTCAACGGTTCCGCTGTTCTTGGCGAGTATCACAACGCCCGAGTCCACAGCCGCGCGGTACTCAATACCTGTACCTACGAACGGAGCTTCCGTTACCATCAGAGGAACAGCCTGGCGCTGCATGTTGGATCCCATCAGCGCACGGTTAGCGTCGTCGTTCTCGAGGAACGGGATCATTGCCGCGGCTACCGAAACTACCTGTTTCGGGGAAACGTCCATCATGTCGATCTCGTCCTTCGGGAAGAGCGAAATCTCACCGCCTGCGCCTCTGGCGAGGACCTTTTCATTGATGAAATGGCCGCTCTCGTCGAGAGGTTCACTCGCCTGCGCGATTATGAGGAGTTCTTCCTCTTCGGCGGTTATGTACTTCACCTTGTCGGTGACTATTCCGTTTTCTTTGTCGACTATACGATACGGAGTCTCGATGAATCCGTACTTATTGATTATTCCGTAAGTCGTGAGCGATCCGATAAGACCGATGTTCGGACCTTCCGGAGTCTCTATCGGGCACATTCTGCCGTAGTGCGAGTAGTGGATATCACGAACGTCGAATCCGGCTCTCTCTCTTGAAAGTCCTCCGGGACCGAGCGCGGAAAGTCTGCGCTTGTGAGTGAGCTCGGAAAGCGGGTTGTTCTGGTCCATGAACTGGGACAGCTGGGAACTTCCGAAGAATTCCCTTACTGCCGCGACTACAGGTCTAGTATTGACGAGTGACTGCGGAGTAAGCGAATCGTCGTCGTTCTTCTGCGCCATCTTTTCCCTGACGCTTCTTTCCATCCTGGAAAGACCGATCCTGAACTGGTTCTGGAGAAGTTCTCCAACGTTCTTGAGACGGCGGTTTCCGAGATGGTCGATGTTGTCGATCTCTCCGATTCCGTGGCTCAGGTTGAGAAGATAGCTTACGGAAGCGATCAGGTCAGCCAGGATGATGTGCTTGGGCGAAAGCTCGTCGCGTCTCTGGACGATCTTGCGTCTCAAGTCCTCGTCACTGATGTCGTGATCCTCGTCCAGGATCTCTTTCAGCACGGGATAGTAAACCTGATCCTCGGGGATGTTAAGATCCGTGAGGTCGATATCTCTTCCCTCAAGGAAATTGTATATGGGAACAAAGCGGTTTCCGACGATTTTCGTCTCTTTTGAATCGTCGAGCTTGCTCTTGACCAATACATACTCAACACCCGATTCCTCGATCGTGTGACCCATCTCTCTTGTGATGAGTTCGCCTGCCGAAACAAGGATCTCACCGGTCGTCGGATCCACTACGTCCTCTGCCGCGACCACGTCAACGAGTCTTGCGGCTATGCCGAGTTTTTTGTTGAACTTGAAACGGCCGACATGAGCGATATCGTATCTCTTGGAATCGAAGAACAAAGACTCGAGATGTTTTCTCGCGCCTTCCTCAGTCGCGGGCTCACCCGGACGGAGTTTCTTATATACTTCCTTTAGAGCGGTGCCTCTGTCGTTGGTCGAATCCTTTGCGAGAGTTTCTTCGAGATTCGGTTCTGAACCAAACGTGAGTCTGATCTCATCATTTGTTTCCATACCAAGAGCTCTGAGCAGCATGGTCATGGGGAACTTACGCGTCTTGTCGGCGCGAACGTTGATGACTCCGCTGGAATCAGTTTCATATTCGATCCATGCGCCTCTCATCGGCATGATCTGCGCCGAATAAAGACGGTTATTGGACTTATCGGTGGTGACAGCGTAATTAGCTCCTGGAGCGCGTCCGAGCTGTGTAACGATAACTCGTTCCGCTCCGTTGTAGATGAAGGTGCCCTGCTCGGTCATGAGCGGGAAATCCCCCATGAATACGTCATTGTATTTAACTTCTCCTGTTTCCAGGTTGACAAGACGCATCTTGACCTTGAGCGGAGCAGCGTATGTCGCTTCTCTTTCTTTGCATTCTTCCTGATCGTACTTGGGCGGGATCTCAAGAGAATAATCCACAAACTCAAGGCTCAGATTCCCTGCATAGTCTCTTATCGGCGAGATGTCATCGAACGCTTCTTTCAGTCCATCTTCAAGGAACCAGCGGTAAGACTTGGTCTGAATGTCGATGAGGTTTGGCATCGGCCAGACTTCTGTGATCTTACCGAACGACATGCGTTCTTTTTTGCCAACTTTTACTGGTTTCGGCATGCTTATCACTCCTTATATCCTATCAAAAAGTGCTTCCGTGGCAGTCTAATATTATACCGCCATTGCGTCAAACCGTCAACAAAAACTTAAAGCATTAATGTGTTTTTTACGTGAATTTTTGTATTTCTTTCATTCTTTTTAGGGTATAATACATATAAATCACTTATTGGTTATGGGATATAGGGTTATGGAAAACTACGATTACGACAAAAGAAATGTGACCGGGCTCGACGCGCACGGCAAGTACGCGGTGCTCGTCGATTACCTGAAAGAACTGGGGAGCTGCGCCATCGCCTTTTCCGGCGGAGTTGATTCGACTTTTCTCGTGGCAGCGGCTCACGAGGCGCTTGGCGACAACATGATCGCCGTTACGGCAAAATCCGAAACATTTTCAGAAAGAGAGCGGAACGAAGCGGCAGCGCTTTGCCGTAAGCTCGGTGTCAGACACGTCATTACCGAAACGACTGAGCTGGATATTCCGGGTTTTTCTGAAAATCCACCCGACAGGTGCTACATCTGCAAAAAAGGCATCTTCGGCGAACTGATCGATATAGCCGGGAAGAATGGCATGGCATGCGTCTGCGAAGGCTCCAACATGGACGACATGGGAGACTACAGGCCGGGACTCAGAGCCATCCGTGAGCTCGGCGTCAAAAGTCCGCTCAGAACAGCGGGGCTTACCAAACAGGAGATCCGCAACCTGTCAAAAGAAATGAATCTTCCGACATGGGACAAACCCTCATTCGCATGCCTCGCTTCGCGCTTTGTTTACGGGGAAACCATAACAAAGGAGAAGCTCGTGATGGTCGGAACCGCCGAGGAAGTCCTGCGCAGCATCGGTATAAAGCAGTTCCGTGTAAGAATGCACGGGAAAACCGTTGCCAGAATTGAAGTACTGCCTGAAGATTTCGCTGTTGTGCTGGAACACCGCAGCGAGATACTCGGGAAATACCGTGAGCTTGGATTCACGTATGTCGCAATGGACCTCGCGGGGTACAGAACAGGCAGCATGAACGAGACACTTTGACACAAGGAGATAAACAAAATGACAAATAACTGCGGATTTGATGATATGGGGTTTGCAAAGCTGGATACGGACAGAGTTGAACGCTCGGGATTCCCTGAGGTTATCTTCTGCGCCGGGAAACCCGATGATTATCTCGTGTCGATTTTTAAGCGCATGACCGAAACTCAGGGAAAAGCCTTCGGCACGCGCGCGAGCGCCGAGCAGGCTCAGCTCGTTATGTCGAGCGTTCCGGGCGCCGAATACGACCCGATTTCAAAAATACTAAAAGTCGAGGATCCTGATGCCGCTTCCGGCCGTAAAGGATTGGTCGCGGTCTGCACAGCCGGAACCGCCGACATTCCCGTCGCGGAAGAAGCCGCACAGACAGTTGAATACTTCGGAGCGAACGCTGAAAGAATATATGACGTCGGAGTCAGCGGCATTCACAGACTCCTCGCGAAATCAGACCGTATCAGAGAAGCAGACTGCGTTATCGCGGTCGCGGGTATGGAAGGCGCGCTTCCGAGCGTGATTGGAGGACTCGTCAGAAATCCGGTCATCGCCGTTCCGACTTCTGTAGGATACGGAGCAAATCTCGGCGGGATATCTGCCCTCCTCACTATGATAAACTCATGCGCGAACGGTATCGCCGTTGTGAATATCGACAACGGCTATGGCGCGGGCTACATCGCGACGCAGATCACAAGACTGGCGAACAGATGATGCTGAGCGGCTTTGCCGCGCCACCTAACAAAGACTTCACTGCCATTCACCACGCACTTAAAAACGGGCACGTTTCCGCGCCCGTTTTTTGTTCGTTTTCAGATCCGTGAATCTTATTTGAGTTCGACTGTTCCGCCGACTTCTTCGATCTTAGCTTTGATCTCTTCAGCTTCAGCTTTCTCGATACCTTCTTTGATGGGATTCGGAGCTCCGTCAACGAGAGCTTTAGCTTCTTTGAGGCCGAGTCCGGTGATCTCTCTGACAACTTTGATGACCTTGATTTTCTGGTCGCCAACTGATGCGAGAACAGCCGTGAATTCTGTCTGCTCTTCAACTTCTTCAACAGCGCCGCCCGCCGGTCCTGCTACAACAGCTGCAGCAGCGGAAACGCCGAATTCTTCTTCACAAGCTTTTACGAGCTCGTTGAGCTCAAGTACCGTCATGTTCTTGATGGCTTCTATGATCTGTGCTTTATCCATTTTTGATTCCTTTCCTTAAATTATTCCGGCTCACACAGGAGCCGCTTGTTTTTACTGTGATCTGGCAGAATGATTATGCCTCTGCCGGAGCTTCCGCCGGAGCTTCTCCGCCCTGCGCTTTTGCGATCTCGGAAATGAGTCTCGCGAACGAGCTTACAGGCGACTGGATGCTTCCGAGGAATTTAGCTATGAGTTCTTCTCTGGACGGAATGTCGGCGATCTTAACGATACCATCGGCATCATAAAAATCTCCATCAACTACGCCGCCTTTGAACGCCATCTTGTTGTATTTCTTGATAGCTGCTTTCAGAACTCTAGCGGGAGCCGTCGCGTCGGATTTGCTTACCGCGATAGCGCTCGGTCCTTCCATAACCGCTGTGAGCGGCTCAAATTCCGTTCCTGCAACCGCTCTCTTCATGAGCGTGTTCTTGTATACGGAGTATTCTATGTTTGCCTCTCTGAGAGTTTTTCTCATCTCATCGACTTCGGCAACTGTCGTTCCCATGTAATCGATGATTACGGCAGCCGCAGCACCGTCAAGCTTAGCTTTGATCTCGTCGATCACCTGCTGCTTTTGCATTTTTGCTGCTTCAGACATCTGTTCTCCTTTCTGTCCCGGTATCGGGAACGAATGGCTTTCACCCGGACTGCCCGGGGTCATTTCGGTACTCAATAAAAGGTCCCTGTTTACATGACGCAGACAGGGACAATATTTTTTATATATTGTACCTCGGCGGGAAATTAAGCTTTCGCACCCGCTGTCTACGGTTGGTTTTCAAATTTGGTTTGCGCTTACGCGCGTCTCATCGACGTTAGCCGATAAGTGCCGGATTTACTTTTACTCCCGGGCTCATCGTTGTCGCGAGCGTAACACTTCTGAGATACTGGCCTTTTGCCGCTGCGGGCTTAGCCTTGATGAGAGCCGTCATCAGCGCGTTGAAGTTCTGCTCGAGCTTCTCGGGGCCGAATGATTTCTTTCCGATAACCGTGTGGACGATATTCTGCTTGTCCAGACGATACTCGACTTTACCGGCTTTGATCTCCTGGAGTGCCTTTGTGACATCCATCGTTACTGTACCCGATTTCGGGTTAGGCATGAGACCTTTCGGACCGAGAATCTTACCAAGTCTTCCGACAACGCTCATCATGTCCGGAGTAGCTACGCAGACATCGAAGTCAAACCAGTTTTCATTCTTGATCTTCTCAGCCATGTCTTCAGCTCCGACATAGTCAGCGCCGGCTTTCTCAGCCTCTTCCGCTTTCGGACCTTTTGCGAAAACAAGTACTTTTACTTCTTTTCCTGTTCCGTTCGGAAGTACGATCGCTCCTCTTACCTGCTGGTCGGCGTGTCTTCCGTCGACACCGAGTCTCACGTGTACTTCTACTGTTTCATCGAATTTCGCAGGCGCTATTTCAGTGACGAGCTTCAGGGCTTCCTGAACGTCATAGAGCTGCGATTTGTTGAACTTCTCAAGGGAAGCTCTGTAGTTTTTACCATGTTTCGGCATGATTTCCTCCTTGTGGTACCAACGGCCTTCTCTCTTCGAAAAGTGCCTCCCACGTAATTAGTCTTCTACTACGATACCCATACTTCTGGCGGTTCCTTTGATCATAGCGGCAGCCGCTTCCAGAGATGCCGCGTTCAGATCCGGCATTTTGATTTTTGCGATCTCTTCTACCTGAGCGTATGTGAGAGTCGCGACTTTCTTCTTGTTCGGTTCACCGGACGCATGATCGAGTCCAGCCGCTTTCTTGAGCAATACTGCTGCAGGCGGTGTCTTGGTGATGAACGTGAAAGATCTGTCTGCGTAGACCGTGATCACGACAGGAATGATCATTCCCGGCTGATCCGAAGTCTTAGCGTTGAACTGCTTGCAGAAGTCCATGATGTTTACACCATGCTGACCAAGCGCGGGTCCTACCGGCGGTGCGGGTGTAGCTGCTCCTGCAGGGATCTGAAGCTTGATATAACCTGTGATCTTTTTTGCCATCTGATATCCTCCTTTCCCTGTTATTTTTTATGTTAAGAACTGCGTTATGACGCCGTTCCCAATCAACATCAGAACTTGTCGACCTGATCAAAACCGAGCTCGACTTTCGTGTCTCTTCCGAACATCTCGATTTTGGCCTTGAGAACTTCCTTGGCGGCATCGACTTCCACGACCTCGCCGGAAAAGCCCTTGAACGGACCGCTTATGATCCTTACCAAATCTCCGACTGCGACATTCAGAACGATTTCGCTCTTCTCGATGTGCATTCTGGCGACTTCTTCCGCGCTCAGAGGAATAGGCTCCGAGCCGTGTCCGACGAAACCTGTAACGCCCTGCGTGTTTCTTACAAGATACCATGTCTCGTTGTTTACGATCATCTTGATGATGACGTAACCCGGGAACATTTTTTTCTGCTTGGTAACGCGCTTGCCGTTCCTGAGCTCGATGACGTTCTCGGTCGGAACCACGATCTCGAGGATCTTATCCTCCATACCGTTGTTCTTGACGATTTTCTCTATATTGTTTTTTACTTTGTTCTCGTGACCGGAATATGTATGAACTACATACCATCTGGGAGTACCGTCGCCACGGACGCCCTCCTCTTCCAGCGGTGAAAACACATTCCCGATCTTCTTTTCAGTTTCAGCCATTATATCGTTCTCCGATTATGACAAAGTAATACCGAGCACTGCCTTAAGAAGTGCCAGGAATCCGGTGTCTATCAGCCAGAAACCGAGTGCGAAAACGGCGCATGTGCCGATAACGACTCCAGTGTATGTGATGAGTTCCTGTCTTGTCGGCCAGACGACCTTGCTCATTTCCAGCTTGACGCCCTTCAGATAATCGCGAATCGACTGCTTTTCCTTTTTCTTGCCCTGGGATTTCGCAGCCATCTTGCGGGCGCGTTCCATATTGGTCTCTTCGCCCTTTTTCTTTCCGGTCTGTACTTGTGCCGGGGCCTTTGACTGGACCTTTTTATTGTTATCCTGCTTAATATCTTTCTTCGCCATGATAACGCTCCATTATTTGGTTTCTTTGTGAACTGTCTCTTTCCTGCAGAACGGGCAGTATTTCTTCATTTCCATACGGTCCGGATTGTTCTTCTTGTTCTTGACCGTATTGTAGTTTCTCTGTTTGCATTCTGTGCAGGCAAGGATAACTTTGACTCTCATTTCAGTCCTCCGAATCTTAGTTGTTTTTAATCAAATTCAGAGCCGGACTCGCCAGCTCTGTCATTTTCGCATAAAGTCGCCTAATAAATATACACTTAATATCAGTCAATGTCAACAGTTTTTATTTTTATGATCCGGGTGTTTTTCGGTAATTCTTCCCCATATGTCTGCCCGGTTCTATTTTTTCTTTTTCTTCTTGGTTTTGGTATCTTTTCCGTCGTCTTTATCCTTATCGTCGAATTTACCGAACACCCTTGCGACTCCCGTCGGGGTCCTGTTGTATCTTCCTTCTCCCTTCCAGAGATTCTGGATGACGACACCGTATTTCGGCGACGCGTGGATGATTTTTCCGTCGCCCATGTACATGCCTACATGACCGGTCTTTCCGTTCTTTTCGATGAAGAAGATCAGATCCCCGGCTTTAAGCCCGCTCGTATCCTTCTTGGTGAGGGACTTTTTCTCTTTCATCGCGTTCCACATCTCGCCCGGATAGCCGTGCGGGAGTTTGATACCGATCTCCTCGAATATTTTCCACATGAGTCTGGTGCAGTCTATGCGTTCTCTGGAATCGCCGTTTCCATAAGGTACGCCGACCCACGTCTCGGCGAACTTAAGGAGTTTCTCAATCTGTGAAAGATTCCGCTCCTCTTCTTCCGCCGCTTCACGTGCCTTGCGTTCTTCTTCCTTTTTGCGCTTTTCTTCTTTCTTGACTTTCTTGATAAACTGCGCGACTTCCTTCTTTTCTTCTTCTATACGCTGGGCTTCCGCCTCTTCCGCTTCATATTCGGCAGCAGTTTTC
>JAFOKI010000022.1 GCA_017419895.1 Eubacterium sp.
CGATGTCGGAATCAGTCCGGTCTTCAATCAGCTCCGCCCGGGCAAGCGCGATATGAGATTTCAGCACAAGCGTGTAGCATTTTTTCATTTCATCGGTGAGGGGACCGCACGCGATCGTCCTTGTTATGTCGGTGGTCCCGTCGATGTAATGGGCGCCGCTGTCGACGAGAAGGAAGCCTTCAGGCAGGATCTCGGCATTCGTCTCGGGAGATGCCGCGTAATGAATAACTGCGCCGTTAGGCCCGTAAGCGGAGATGGTATTGAACGAGAGATCGAGGAATCCGTCCATGGATTTTCTGCAATTATCGAGGTAGTCCGCAGCGTCGATCTCAGTGAGTGAGGTGCGGTCAGTGAGTTTGTTTTTCAGCCAGTATATGAACTTGACCATGGCCGCGCCGTCTTTTCTGTGAGCGTTCAGCGTGCAGGCGGTCTCGGTCGCGTTCTTGATGATTTTCATCTCCGAAACAGGAGTAGGGTTTGTGATCCGCCCTGTGTTTTCCGGTATTGCGGAGATGACTGATACTGAGACTTTTTCCGGGTCATACCTGATGACCGGAGTGCCCGAACATAGCTCACTCAGCGCATCCGTGTCTTCACTGTACGGCCGTTCCTTGACAAAGCTGAGTTCTGCCGGCGCCTCAAATGCTTCATCCATTACAAAAAGCTCACAGATGTCTTTTGTTATTATCGCGTAGCTCATGAACACTGGGGTGTAGTCGATATCGTTTCCTCTTAGGTTGAATGTCCAGGCAGTCTCCATGAGGTCGGATAGAAGGAGGATATCCGCGCCGGCTTCTGCCATGGCAGATCTGACATCCGCGATTTTTTCGGAAGCAGTCATTCCGCAGGAGGAAAGGGGAAGTTCCCAAATTCCGGCTGGTTCGAGCATCGGTCTGTCTGTCCATATGCCTTCTGCCGGGTCGATGTCTGTGAGGATATGTCCCGCAACTGATTTTGCGATGCGGGCGCCTTTTGCCGCGCTGACGATATTTCCGTCATACGCGAGAGTAAAGTCCGCTCTGCCGCCGGAAAGATCCGCGAGGAATTCCGGTATAGATGGGACGTCCGGCTGCCCCATTTTCATCAGTTCGATATCCGATCCCGCGAGTTCGCGGTCAGCCTGGAGAAAATAACGGCCGTCGGTCCAGAGGTATGCGGAGTCCTTTGTTATGACGAGCTCCTGAGCCTCCGCATGGAGCCCGCTGAAAAACTCGGCGCATCTGTAATGCGCCGGGAAGTATTCGGAATTATGAGGATCGCCGCAGGGGATGTAAAAAGCGTCGATGCCTAGGGTAGTCATTCTTTTTTGGAGTTTGGCGATCTCCTGTTTCATAATGTAAGTCCTTTCATTGTATTTCGTCGGTCCTGACTCTTTCGTTCACGTAGTATGCGCATATGCCAATACCGATCCCAGTGACGATTCCGGAGAAAACGAGTATGGGGAAATATATGAACATTCGCATGTTTTCAACAAGTATCGAAGCCACAAACAGCTGAGCCATGTTATGCGCGACTCCGCCGGCCATGCTGACCCCGATTATAGAGAACAGGTCGGTTTTCTTGAGGAGCCACATAACGAGCAGGCTGAATATGCCGCCTGCCAGCGAGTAGAGCATCGCGAACGGGCTCGTGAAAAGAAGCCCCGCAAGCACGATCCTGAGCGCGTTTATAGTGAACGCATACCTCGCGTCCAGTTTATAGAGCGCGATAAGCACGACCAGGTTCGCCAATCCGAGTTTGATGCCGGGAACACCAAAGTTGAATGGGATTATGGCCTCGATGTACGAGAGCATCAACGCTAGCGTGGTCAGCAGCGCGGAAAAAGTCAGTCTTTTAGTATTACGATACTGCATCGATGTCGTCCTCCCCGGCTTTGCCCGTGATCTCGATGCTCACCCTGTTGGGGAGACATACGATGCTTTCGTTGGTGCTGTCTATCTCGCTGTGTTCCACGCAGATCTGGTTTTTGCAGGTGGAGAAGAGCATATTGACTTTTCCGTCTTTTATCTCAAGAACGTTGCGAGCCGCTCCTTCCTCCGGCTCAGGCAGCGCTGCCGGGTCAGTTACTTCGGACTCGCTTATCGTGACGGCCCCAGAGGAGCTTTGTTCGATCATGAGGACTGTGTCGTTATTCAGGCTGTACGTTCCGGCGACTTCGCCCTTGACGCGTACGACGGCCGTACCGCCTTTGCCGCCACCGAACGCAGACACCGCAAAAAGCCCGATCCCAAGCAGGACCAGTATTACGAACAGTACTATGTCGGCTTTCTTGATTATCTTGAGCATGCCTGCATTATATCATATTTCCGTGCAATTCAGCCCATGCTTATGGTAAAATGTGGACATGGACATTAAAAACGCGAAAACTAAGATAATAATCGCACTGTTCGCTTTATGCGCTCTTGTATTGACATCGTGCAGCGCAAAGTCTGCCGAGCCGTACACCGGGCAGAGCTTCTTTTTTGATACCGTATGCAGTATCACTGTCTATGGGATGGATGAGGCTGACGCGAAGGCTGCCGTTGACGCGGCTTTTGACGAATGCGGGAAACTCGAGGGGATCCTCAGCAAGACTATCGAGGGATCGGACATCTACAATATCAATCATTCCGGAACGGAAGGCGCGGAGGTCTCGGATCAGACGCTCGAGCTCATAAGATCCGCGATCGCTTACGGTGATGAATCCGGCGGATCGTTTGACTGTACGATAGGGCCGGCGGAGGCTTTGTATGATTTTCATGAGGAAGAGCATCAGGTCCCGACAGAAGAGCAGCTTGCGGATGCGGTCGAAAAGGTCGACTATAAACAGATCTCGATAGACGGCAGCAAAGTGACGCTTGGTATCCCAGGTGCAGAGATCGATCTCGGGGGCATAGGAAAAGGCTACGCCGCGGATATCGCGGCTGATTGTCTTGCCGAGCATGGCGTAACATCAGGAC
>JAFOKI010000187.1 GCA_017419895.1 Eubacterium sp.
ATGAGTGACGCGAGGTCATTTCTGTCGCGTTCGGAAAGCACGCCTTCATAGTGCTCATCTATCTTGGCTTTTATCGTTCCGGAAGCGCTCTTCAGCATATGAACAAATGCTTCGTGCTCTCCATGAAGATCGCTGAAAAAGTATTCCGTTCCTTTTGGCAAAGCATTGATAGCGTTTAATTTGATTATCTCAGCGGAAGCTGCCTGTGAATTCGGATAATCGTTCGACAGAAGCTCAAGGAATTTTATGTCAGCCATATAACACCTCTATGAGACATCTTCCGGCCCGGCTGAGACAAATTCCCGGCCGGGTCAGCTTTGCAATATGATATTAATCCCGTATTTTCAGTATATTCGCACCGAGTCCACGCATTTTCTCGATGAAGGAATCGTATCCTCTTTCGATATGATATGTCTGCGAGATCTCAGTCGTTCCCTCGGCGACAAGCCCTGCTATCGCAAGAGCCGCACCTGCTCTTAAATCGGTTGCTATTACCTGGGCGCCTTCAAGCTTTTTGCCCCCCTGCACGATGGCTTTGTTGCCCTCGATCTTTATGTTGGCACCCATTCTGTTAAGCTCCGCAACATGCATGAATCTGTTTTCGAAAACAGTCTCTATGACCGTACTCGAACCTGTTACTGTCGTAAGGAGAGCCATGAACGGCGACTGTATATCGGTTGGGAACCCTGGATACGGCAGCGTTTTTATATCCGTTGAGGTGAGTTCTCTTCTGTCCGCAACCACATAAAGCCCCTCGTCACCGAGTTCAACGGTAACGCCGCATTCTCTCAATTTCGCGGTTATCGGTTTGATGTGATCCGGAAGTACGTTCCGGAGAAGTATTTCGCCTCTTGTTATCGCTGCTGCGAGCATATAGGTCCCTGCTTCTATCCTGTCAGGAATCACTGTGTGCTCCGCGCCATGGAGTTTTTCAACACCGTCGATCTTGATAGTATCTGTACCCGCGCCTTTGACTTTTGCTCCCATTTTATTGAGGAAGTTTGCCAGATCTACTATCTCCGGCTCCTCTGCGGCATTTTCAATATAAGTCGAACCTTTAGCGAGTACCGCCGCCATCATGATGTTCTCTGTCGCTCCCACACTCGGGAAGTCCAGATAGACAGTTGCTCCCTTAAGACCTTCCGGCGGCGCTATCGCTTCAACGGAAACATCATTCTTGAATATGATCTCCGCGCCAAGCGCCTTAAATCCCTTGAGGTGCAGATCTATTGGCCGCGCGCCTATCGTACATCCGCCCGGCATATGCACCTTGGCACTTCCCGTCCTTGCGAGAAGTGGTCCCATGACAAGGAAAGAAGCTCTCATCTTTCGGACAAGTTCATACTCGGCGACATTTGTTCTGAGATCTGACATGTCGATATCAAGAACATGAGGCGCGGGTTTCTCGATCACTGCTCCGAGCGATGTGAGTATCTCCGTCATCACGGTGACATCCTGAAGGTCAGGGACATCCGAAATAGTGCAGTTCTCCTCCGGCAGTATAGCAGCTGCCATCAGGGGTAAAACCGCATTTTTGGCACCGCTTATCAGGACCTCACCATTGAGAGGTCCGCTGCTCTGGACCAGAAATTTAGCCACTTTTTCGCTCCTTAAAGATTTTTGATTTCTTTCAGGCACTTACGGCATACGCACTTGCCCTTTACGACTTCCACGTCCTTCGCGTCGCCGCAGAAGATACAGGCAGGCTCATACTTTTTCAGCATGATAAACTGTCCGTCGACAAAAATCTCCAGCGAGTCGTTAGTCGCTATGCCGAGATTGCGCCTGAGCTCTACCGGAATGACTACTCTTCCGAGCGCGTCCACCGGCCTTACTATTCCTGTTGCTTTCATTTTATCCCCCTTATTCAAATAATTCGTTATTTACGAAACTTTGAACGTTTTTTTGTATCCTCTTCGGCTTCTTTTTTGGAACGCTTCGTCTGCTTTTCTTCCGCGCCTTTCATGTATGAGATCGTTGAAGAAACAGCTTTTCCAACATTTCCCGCTGCCGCGACAAATCCCTGGTTGCTTCTCATCGCTCCGGAAAGATCGTGAACCGACGAACCGAGATCGCTGATGAGGCCGTCGAGATCCGTGGCTTTGTTGGCTGCTATATCTGTGAGCTGCGTTGCATCCGATGTTATTTTTTTGAGATTTTTAACTGACGGTATCGCTTGCGCAACGAGCACCGTAAGGAAAATAACAAAGACGACAAGTGCCAGTAGCAGAAGACAAATAAGCGCAGTCTGCAGATTGATAGTAACTTCCATAGTTAAACCTCCTTTATGTTGCCGCTTTAAGCGGTTATGACCTTTTGATCCCGGACTGCCCGCATCCTTTCGTACCAGAGGCCTTTAGCCCAGCACGTATGGTTCAGGCGCGTTCGTATATTCTAAGCAGCTCATCGGAATAGCTGCCGTCATTTTCTCTCACATGGAGCGGCGCAAGGACCTTAATTCCCGGCGCGCCGCCCTTGATCATCCTTACGAGTACGAGGTTAGGCGCCTCTCCCCTGTGCCCGCTGACGAAACAAAGCTCTTTTGGCTCTATTCCGGCTGTTCTGGCAAAACATATGAGATCGGTCATCCGTTCCGGCCTGTGTATCATAAATGCTTCGCCTCTCGGCTTAAGAAGCCTCGCCATGGCTTCAAGAAAATCACTTAGTCCCGCAGTCGTTTCATGCCGCGCAGTGTGTTTAGCCGGACTTTTTCCAGGCAGCCCGCTCCCGCTCTTCTTATACGGCGGATTGCATGTAACGGCGCTGAATGTACTGTTCAGCCCGGATGGAAGCTTTGTTATGTCCGACTCGATATAACTGAGCCTGCCGCTGAGCCCGTTGACTTCGGCAGTCCTCCGGGCAAGTTCGAGACTCCCCGGCTGTATGTCGACACCCACCAGCTCCGGAACATCGGTTTTGTGAGCGAGTATCAAAGGTATTATGCCGTTACCTGTCCCCAGATCCGCCACACGGTCCGCATTTCTGAGCCTCTCCGCGGTGAAACCCGCAAGGAGCACCGCGTCAACGCCATAACAGAACGCGTCCGGATCCTGGAATATGACCAGCCCTCCAAAACCTGTATCATCAGCTCTAACAGCCATATCAGTTCTTCTTCTCTCGGCCGCCCTTGTCGTTTCTCCGGCCTTTTCCCAGCCTCTCTACGTCTTCCTTCTTGAATACGTAAACGTCCGAACCGAGTTTTTCGCGGCCGTCCTCGTCTTCTTCACCGGTATAAAGACGCACTTTTACCGTGCCTCCCAGGATGTTGGTCTCGACGACTTTTCCAACGCCCTCTGCAGTTCTCACGTTTTCATTCACGTCCGGCATGCCTTTTCTGAGTTCAAGATAGGTGTCATTTTCGTACTTAAGGCAGCACATGAGTCTTCCGCAGACTCCCGATATCTTGGTCGGGTTGAGCGACATATTCTGTGTCTTGGTCATCTTGATCGAGACAGGCTGGAAATCGGTGAGCCATGAGGCGCAGCAGAGTTCCCTGCCGCAGCACCCGACTCCGCCCAGCATTTTGGCTTCGTCCCTTACGCCGACCTGCCTGAGTTCTATCCTCATTCTGAATACGGAAGCGAGATCCTTCACGAGTTCGCGGAAATCCACTCTTCCGTCCGCAGTGAAATAGAATATTATCTTGTTGTTGTCAAAAGTGAATTCTACATCTATGAGCTTCATTTCGAGGCCGTGCGCGAGGATCTTATCTCTGCAGACTTCGAGCGCGTTATCGCGTTTAGCCTCGTTCTCTTCGTGTTTTCTGATGTCGCTCTCGTTCGCGATCCTGATGACCTTTTTGAGCGGCTGTACCACATCATCCTCGGTCACTTCCCTGACCGTCATATTTACTGTTCCGAATTCAAGCCCGCGGGCTGTCTCAACGATCACGCCTGTCCCGATCTCCGGATCGAACCCTGCCGGATCAAAATAGTACATCTTACCGGATTTCTTGAATCTTACTCCGGTCACTTTTATCATATTGTTTCCTCCATCTATATAATATGCCTGTCCGGGGATCCGCGGCATTTCAGCGGCAACGGCTTACAGCCGCTGCAATTCCCTCAGCTTAAGCACCATATCCCTGACTGCGTATTTCGGCACAACGTTCATTCTTACGGCTGTCCTGGCGTTCTCAACGACACCTACAGCACGCGCCGCATCATCTCTCGAAAAAGCGCCGCCGCTCCTCATACACATCGAAAGCGCCGATTCCATGCCGTCCAGAAAGGCGTACGCGTCCGCCCTGCCTTTTATACTCTTGTCAAGTCTTTCTCTAATATCGAAGAACAAGGCGCCTCCGGCGATCATCTCCACTATCTCGGCAGCAAGCTTTGTCATGGGAGTCTCGCTTCTGCCATCGATATCGTTCAGCCGAAGCTTGACGCATCTGGAATCGATCGTCGGAAGAAGCATTTCACCGTTTTCAACGAGTATCATTATAACTGTGCCCGGGGTCGGTTCTTCGAGTGTCTTGAGAAGCCTCGACTGGGCGCGCTGCGTCATCGTGTCGCCGTGTGATATGACCGCTATGTTCCTGTCTCCGCCTGTCGGTTTCCCCATAAGCCTCGACTGAAGTCCGCTTATCTGATCGTCCTTAACCGAAAGCGTTCCGCTTTTTTTGGACGTTCTGTCCTCAGGCCTGACAAAAAACATGTCCTCATAGTTGTCGTTTTCTATTTTACGGCACGTTATGCAGCGCCCGCAGCCTTCGCCCGGCATCTGCACACACATGAGCGCCTTGGCAAAAGCTTTGGCGAATCCTTCTTTATCTATATTGTTGTCGCCTTCTATGATAAAAGAGTGAGGCACTCTGCCGCTCGATATCATAGCTTTGACTTTTTCGGCACTGCTGCCGAGTTTCCTGTATTCGCTGAGTCCCATTTCCCGGTTTACTACCCGATATTATCCAACAAAGCCGCTCCGCGGAACCGGCTTTCCGCGCTTCACTCCCCCTGCTTATTCAGCAGATTTTCTGTTACGGCCTTTATTTCCTCCGTTATCTCTTCCGCACTCCGGTTTCCGTCAATGATCAGGAATCTTTCCGGATCGCTCTCCGCGATCGAAAGGAAGCCTTCATATACAAGACTTTTGAAATCGGAAGACTCCAGCTCTATCCTGTCGAGGCTGCCGCCGCTCTTGTTTCTGACTTCGGTGATCCTCCTCACGCCCTCTTCCGGCTTGACATCGAGGAAAAAAGTCACATCCGGCATAAGTCCGCCGGTCGCTTCTTTATTGATCATCGGTACTGCCGGCCCAAGTCCGCGGCCATAAGCCTGATACGCGATACTTGAATCGAGATATCTGTCACAGATAACATTGATGCCGCGCTCAAGAGCCGGCTTAATGACCTGCCTCACAAGCTGCGCGCGTGACGCAGCGTATATTAAAGCTTCAGTAACCGGATCGATATCTGTATTCGCGGGATCCAGAACAATATCACGAAGCTTGTCGCCGACTTTTGTTCCGCCGGGTTCCCTGGTCACGACGCATTCTTCCTGCCGTTCCTCAAAGAATCCTTTTAGTGCGTTTATCTGTGTCGATTTTCCGCTGCCGTCCATTCCTTCGAAAGTAATGAAAATGCCGCGTTTATTCATTTTGTCCATAGTTTTCGCCATCGTTAGTTGCTGCTTCAGCCATGGCCAGCGCCTTTTTACGTTCTTCTCTCCGTTTTTTGCGGCTTCTCCGGCTCTTCTTTTCCGGCACCGGCTTATCGCCCGCCGAGCTCTCTATCACATATTCCCGCATCTTCAGGAAGAGTATCGCCGCGAGATAAACCAGGGGAACACAGATAAGAACACTGAAAATGATTTTCAGAACGAACATTACCATGCTGTACTCCTCCCGTATCGCGAATTCTTGATCAGCGCAGACTTTTCACCATAATCTGCCAGTTTATTATACCATCAATTAGCAAATTATGGAAGCATTTTTACCATACAAAAACCGGCCGGGAATCATCCGGCCGGAAGCATAATACCGTATTTCGGGCGCGTCCGCTCAGCCCGCCAATTTGTTTATGCGTGAAGCCGCACGTTTCCTGATCTGTGAGATAACCTGGACGATAGCTCCGAAACCGAACAGTCCTAAAGCTATCGCGCCTGCCGTAAGGATCGTGTCCACACCCAAAGAGATTGCGCTGTTCAGATTTCCTGCGAGGAAATCACGCATTGTAAAGTATGTTAGCGCTCCCGGAACAAGCGGGATTATCGACGGTATTATGAAGACCGTGTTCGGAAGATGCAGAGTTCTCGAACAGACCAGCGCCCCGGCAGCCACTATGAAAGAACCAAGAAGTGTCGCCACTACAGAGCTTTGTCCCATGGAAGACATTGCCTGGCATGCAGCCCACCCAAATGCTCCTACAAAACACGACGCAATCATCGCTTTCCACGGAACGTAAAAAAGTATACTGTAGCCGGCTACTGCCGCAGCCGCGAGAATGACCGTCGCCCATAAGGGAATCTCGATATTTGTTACCGATACCGGAGGCGCAGTGAGCGATCTTATTTTCAGCACGATACCGACACCGCCCGCAAGCGAGACCGCAATCAGCATGGTTTCAGCCATCGCCGAAACACCGGACAGCATGCCTCCCTGCAGAAGGTCCCTTATCGCGTTTGTGAGAGCCGCGCCGGGTGTAAAAAGCATGATCACACCGACGATCACGGCTCCGTAACCCGGGGTCAGTCCCACGATCTGGCACATCACGGAAAGCGTCGCTGCGGCTGCACAGCATGTGAACCCTTTTATAAAGAAGTTCATATCGATTTTTGACAGGATGATGTATAGATATTCCGCAAAAACACCTATCAGGAACGCACAGATAAAGGTCATTATATTAGTAGAATATATCACGGCAAAGAACGCGCTCGCGATACCCGCGCCAAGGAGCATCAGCCAAAGCGGTCTGTCCGGCTCTTCCGCGATCCTGTTGATCTCCGACAAAGCAGTTTCGACCGTCATGTCCGTCGATGTGAACTCCCTCGAGATCTGATTAAGGCGGCTCATCTTACAAAGATTGGTCGTGCGCGAATAAAGCCTTCTCACAGAAGTCATTATTTCCCCGTCCTCATGGTCGGGTTCGATGGAAATGAATATCCCCGTCGGTACAACAAAAACGTTGACATTGTCAACTCCGGACGCTTTGCAGATACGGCTTATCGTATCCTCGACACGGAAAGACTCCGCCCCGTAAGCCATCATCAGCTCCCCCATTCTCGAAGCGAGCTGCAGCACCTGTTTTTTCTTAACTTCGTTCATGGCTCTTGTAGAATCCTTAACATTTATCCTGATATGAAAAAACAGCCTGCGTAAAACAGACTGTTTTTGAACCGGCAGCGTCCTAATTTCCCGGGCGGTCGCCCGCCAAGTATCATCGGCGCTTGAGAGCTTAACTACTGTGTTCGGGATGGGAACAGGTGTATCCTCTCCGCTATAGCCACCGGATAAAATCTGAATAACAAGAC
>JAFOKI010000188.1 GCA_017419895.1 Eubacterium sp.
ACTCGTAAAGCCATAAAATCGTTAAAAACTTATCGATTTAGAACACCGAAAAAGTGGAATGTGAAGTCCTGATATGATATAATATCCGTATCCGGCTCATGCACGGCGATTTTGGTATGACTTTGGAGGAGAACCTGGATGATTGAGCTTGAAAAATATAAAAATGTTCATTGTATCGGGATCGGTGGGATAGGCCTCTCGGCAATAGCGGAGATTCTGCTTTCCAGAGGCTATAACGTATCCGGTTCCGATATGAAGGAATCATTGATAACAGATCATCTCGCGCAGCTTGGCGCGAGAATATACATAGGCCATAGAGCGGAGAATGTTGAAGACGCGGAGCTTCTCATATACTCGGCAGCGATAGCTGACAGCAACCCGGAGATAGTTCGCGCAAAAGAGCGCGGAATACCGATGGCTTCCAGAGCAGAGGTGCTCGGGCAGCTCATGAGTGAATTCGGGACGAGTATTGCGATAAGCGGAACACACGGAAAAACAACTACCACATCTATGGTTTCTTTGATATTGGCGCAAGCGGGACTGGATCCGACGATACTCGTCGGCGGATCGCTCGCCGAGATCGGAGGAAATGTTCAGGTAGGGCATGGAAATTATTTCGTCACGGAAGCATGCGAGTACAGGGACAGTTTCCTTGAACTTAGGCCGAAAATCGAGATAATTCTCAATATCGATTCAGATCATCTCGACTATTTCAAGGATATCGAACACATCGTGAGATCGTTCGAGACTTTCGCGGGTTACGTCCCGGAAAGCGGCTTCATTATTGCGTATGACTCTAACCCGTTCGTAAGCAGGGTAATTAAAGACCATCCAAATGTAATTACATACGGATACAGCGACAATTCGACGTATTACGCAACTGACGTGACTTTTGTCGACGGAATGCCCAAGTTCCATGTACATCATTACGGGGAAGACATGGGCGAACTCAGCCTTTCGATCCCGGGCGAACACAATATCCTGAATTCACTGGCTGCGATCGCGTGCGCAGACCTTTTGGGCGTTGACAGGGATATCATATTCAGGACGCTTAATAAATACACCGGAATACAAAGAAGATTTGACGTAAAGGGTACTTTCGGAAAAGGCATCAAGCTGGTCGACGATTACGCGCACCATCCTACCGAGATCCAGGCTACACTTGCTGCAGCCGAAAAGGTGCCTCACGGGAAGCTTTGGTGCATATTCCAGCCGCACACATATACCAGAACGCTGGCTTTGTTCGACAGATTTGCAGATGCGTTTGAAAAGGCTGACGTTCTGATTCTCGCGGACATATATGCTGCAAGAGAAAAAGATATTTACAATATTTCATCGGAAAAACTGGCTCAGGCTATCAGGGAAGCGCATCCCGGAAAAGAGGTCTATTACATGAAAGACTTCACCGAGATCGCGGATTTCGTCAGGGCGAATGCCGTGAAGGGCGACCTGGTGATGACCATGGGTGCCGGAGATGTATATAAGATTGGCAACATGCTGCTGAAAGATGAAGCATAGTATAACTCGGAAAAACCGCATTCAATAGACGCATTCAATAAAGGGAGGAAAGTAATGAAATACGGTTCATTCACTGACTACAGGCTGTTCGCTTGCAATTCGCATCATGGGCTTGCGGAAGAAATCTCATCAATAATGGGGAAACCGCTTGGAAAAAGTACTGTATCAAAATTCAGCGACGGCGAGATAAACGTTAGTGTGTGGGAGTCGGTAAGGGGACGCGATGTGTACATCATTCAGTCCACATGCGATCCGGTAAATGACAATCTCATGGAACTCCTTATCATGATCGATGCAATGAAACGCGCTTCCGCCGGACGTATCAACGCGGTCATCCCGTATTACGGTTACGCCAGGCAGGACAGAAAAGCAAAAGCGCGCGATCCGATTTCGGCAAAACTGGTTGCAAACCTGATACAGGCTGCCGGCGCGGACAGAGTCCTCACAATGGACCTTCACGCGAACCAGATCCAGGGATATTTCGACATCCCGGTCGATCATCTGGTCGGAATGCCGATCCTGGCGAAGTATTTCAAGGAAAAGAATCTCACGAACCTTGTGGTCGTATCACCTGACCACGGCAGCGTGACGAGAGCCCGCAATATGGCCGAGTTCCTGAACTGCCCGATAGCGATAGTCGACAAACGCCGTCCCGAGCCGAACAAGAGCGAGATAATGAATATCATCGGTGACATAGAGGGGAAGACCTGTATCATCGTGGACGATATGATCGACACCGCGGGTACCATAACCAATGCGGCAAACGCCCTTAAAAAGATGGGAGCAGTCGACGTAATAGCGGGAGCTACGCATCCGGTGCTGTCCGGCCCCGCGATCCAGAGACTCGAGGATTCTGCGATTTCCGAGCTGGTCCTGCTGAACACGCTTCCGATTCCGGAAGAAAAGAAAATAGCGAAAATGACGACACTCTCGGTCGCGCCTTTGTTCGCCGAGGCGATAACGAGAGTATTCACGAACGGTTCAATCAGTAAGCTGTTCGACTAATACAGGAGGAACGATGTATATAATCTGCGGTCTGGGGAACCCGGGTAAAAAGTATGAGAATACGAGGCATAATCTGGGATTTCTCACGATCGACAGGATCGCCGAATCGCTTTCCGTGAAGATCGGAAGATCTAAATTCAATGCGCTTACCGGAGAGACGCGGATAGCCGGGGAAAAAGTCTTGCTCGTCAAACCGCAGACGTATATGAATCTCAGCGGGGAAGCGGTACGCGATATCGTGCGGTTCTATAAAGTTCCGGTTGAAAATCTCATTGTCATTTATGACGATTTTGATTTGCCGCTCGGAACTCTTCGCATAAGGAAGTTCGGTTCGGCCGGAACTCATAACGGGATGAGGTCGGTAATTTACCAGCTGAATTCGGACAGATTCCCGAGGATAAGGATCGGAATAGGGGAAGAAAACCGTGCACGTGATCTTGTGGATTTCGTTATCGGAGGTTTTTCCAAGGAATCTGCCTCCATTGCGCGTGAGAGCGTGATCAGAGCGGCTGAGGCAGCCGTATCGATACTGGAAGACGGTATAGACAAAGCAATGAACCGTTTCAATACCAAGAATGAAACGAGTGCAAATGAGTAATATAAAAGGCATAACGGGGGTCGCGGACAGCCGGTCGGCTTATGCGATCTCCCGCATTTTGAAAGAAGAAAAGAGAACGGCTTTGATCGTGACCGCGACCGGGGCGAGAGCCCGGACGCTTGCGGACGATCTCTCTTTTTTTGCGGGGAACGAACCCGTGGTTATGCCTGAAGAAAG
>JAFOKI010000189.1 GCA_017419895.1 Eubacterium sp.
ACTTGATGCGGTCGATTATGAAATCGGAGATTTCCGGAGTGCGGCTTTGTTTTATGATTATGTCCTCGGCGCCCATGAGCTCGGTAGTCTCACCGAACAGTACTTTTCCGCCAAGGCTGCACAGCTTCTCTGTGAACACCCCGACAGCCGGGTTCGACGCGATCCCGGACGTGAAGTCCGAACCGCCGCACTCGACGCCGATCGTCAGTTTTGACGGATCAACCTCTACACGTTCCTGTTTGGCGAGCATTTTTTCGAACTCACGGCATATCTCGATGCCTTTTTCTATTGTTTTTTTCGAGCCGCCGAACTCCTGCATGACCAGGATCTCGCAGTTCGGCTGTTCTTTCTTTATTTCCTCATAGAGCGCGTGCGGCCTGATTTCTTCGCAGCCAAGGCCTATCACGAGGCACGCGCCGTTGTTCGGATGCTTTCCCATCGCAGCTAGGCACTCTCTTGACAGCACCAGGTCATTCCCGAACTGTCCGCAGCCGTATGGATGCGAGTAGGAATCAGCAGTCTCGACGGCTTTTGCTATCTCGTCGGCTACATGGGTTGAGCAACCGACCGCCGGGATAACGGCGATCCTGTTCCTTATACCGTAAGTTCCGTTCGGCCTGGGGTACATCATAAGTTTCTTCATGCCAGATCTCCCCTTCCCCTGTTGCTGCTTTCATTATGGACATGAACGTGCTCACCGGCAGCAATGTCTTTTATAGCCGTTCCGATAACAAAGCTGTATTTCATCACCGGCTCGCCTTCCGCGATACCTTTAAGCGCGATTTTGTGGCCGCGCGGGATATCATTCGCGGCTGTCAGAACCGCGGCCTGTTCACCGGCTTTGTTGAAGACGTATACCGAATCCCCTGCTTTTGCCTCAAAAAGAAGAGTTGCGACATTGTCAGACTCTTCGACTTTTATGGCTCTGATCATGTTCAAGCCTCCCTTTCTCTATCCGCATCATCCCTGTACTTCATATACAGGGAAAAGAATCTCTGTTGTGTATATCCGTTCTTCCTCCATTGCCTTGAAGGTAGCGCCGTGATCTTCGCAGATTTTCTTACAGGTTTTGACGCCTATCTTGGTGCTTTCCACGAGTTTAGCCTCGTCGGAAATATGGTTCTGGAATATTATTTTGATCTTCCCGAGGAGATAATCCGCTTTTATCTCGACCGGGAATCTGTCGCTTGCGTATTTATTGATATTGGAGAAGAGATTGTCGAAAACCCTCATGACCGCGGATACGTCAATATTGATCATCACGCCGTCGGGAACATTGTACTGAAGATTGATCTTATAGCCGTAGGCTTCCACCTCAGTCAGGTGCTCGCCAATGATCTGACGGAAGAATACACCGCCGTCTACCACCTCAAGATCGAGTTCTTTTTCCTGTTCGCCAAATACAAGGAAATAGTTGAAAAGCTTGTCTGAAAGGTCCTTCAGCCGGGTAGCCCTTTCTTTGCATGCCCCGATGTATTTGTCGAGTTCTTCCTGGGATCTGTATTTGCCGCCTGCGATGATGTCGAGATATCCGATGAGTGAAGTGAGCGGGGTCCTGATATCGTGCGACATGGACGTAATGAGTTCGGTATTCGCGTCCATGGCCGCTTTTTCACTCGCCGTCTTGTCTATCAAAGATTTCCTGAGTTCGTCGACACTGTTCGCCAGGTCGCCGATCTCATCTTTGTATTTCGGTGAGAAAGGATGATCAAGCACGCCGTCTTTTATTGTGCGCACTTCGTCTGAAAGATTGATGATACGCCGGATGGTGGCTTTGTTGTACCAAAGAATTATGAGCACGAAGATAAGCACCGTCAGGACAGCAACCAGAATGTTGATTATCCGCTCCCAGCGATACTCAAAATATACGTTGATAAACACATAGTATTCGCCGTCGGAGAATTTAACTATCCGGTTGTAAAGATCCTCGCTGAAAGATTCTTTGTCAATGTTTGATTCCTTGGCCTCGGGAAACCCCGGCAGTGTGCCGAGGACCGCAGTTCCGGTTTCTTCGCTGTCGCCAAGAGACTCTGTCTGATCTTCAGTCTCGGATTCCACTATCTCATCCGTCACCACGCTTCCGGTGGAGTCGACGAGCCAGCCGTAAGTGAACAGCTCGCCGGACAGATCCGAAATCACGAGCTGTGTGTAATCCTCGGTATCTACCCACTTCTGAAGCAGTGACGCGTCACTTGTCGATACGTTGTATTCCTCTATGAATTCCTGGAATTTTTCAAAGCGTTCGTTTACGACCGATTTCTTGACCCTGTCTTCCTTAAGATAAACATTGACGAGCTGCGATCTGAAGAACATTCCTGCAGTAAAGAATCCCAATGCCAAAACAGCCGCAATAAGAATCGCGACTGTCATTTTAAAGTTCAGTGAGCTGAATTGGTCATATTCCCGGAAAATGTTCCGGAAGCGTTTTTTACTCAATGCGGCAGCCTTTCCTTGAAATGCTTATATGTCCGCTCTGTACGGGCGTCACTCGATACGGTAGCCTTTTCCCCAGACGGTCTTGATTATCTCAGGTTTACTGACGTCATCTTCAAGCTTTTTCCTGAGGTTCAGCACGTGTACCATGATAGTATTGCCGGCAGATGCCAGATACGGCTCACCCCATACGCTCTCATAGAGGTCCTTATTCTTGACGACACTCCCGCGATGCTCCATGAAGTATCTGAGGATGTCGAATTCCTTGTCTGTAAGATTGATCCACTTGCCGTTTTTCTTTACAGACCTGAGCCTGGTGTCCACGATCACGTTCTCAGCGAGTATCTCGCTGTTCTCGTTCTTATCCTGCCTGATGACTCTGTCGTACTCGTTGTGACGTCTGATCAGAGACTTGAGCTTCATAAGTAGCTCGGTCTGCGAGAACGGCTTGACGAGGAAATCATCGCCGCCCGTTGTATAAGCCTCAACCTTATCGCGGTCCTGGGATTTCGCAGTAAGGAAAAGCACGGGCACAGCGGAAGTCTCGCGGATCCTTCTGCAGACATCGATTCCGTTCATGTCGGGCATCATGATGTCGAGCACGATCACGTCCCACGGCGTGCCGTCTTTTGCCTTTTCGAGCGCTATCCTTCCTGTTTCAGCAGCTGTTACCTCGTAACCCTCACTGCTCAGAAGGACAGTAAGTACCTCTCTTATATCCTGATCATCGTCAGCAATCAAAATTTTGTTATGCATCAAATCTCTCCGATCTGTCACTATGTGCTATTCCACCTATTCTATTATTTTATCGTTTTGAACCGGAAATGTACAGAGTTAACCACTCTTATTAAGGAAGATTTAGAAACGCCGGAGGGCGATCCATGAGCTACCGCACAGGCGTTTTTATGCTTTCTTCAGTACGAACTCCGGGAGTTCGGGAAGCGTATCGACGTATATGTCAACGGTATTCTTCAGCTCCTCACTTCTGGCGTCGCTTATGTAGTCATAGACTCCAATGGTCTTAAAACCGGCTGCCTTCGCAACCTTGACGGCGTACAGACCGTCCTCGAAAACCCAGGTGTCTTCCGGCTTTGTTCCCATCTTTTCAGCGGCAAGCATGAAAATGTCGGGCTCGGTCTTGGACATTTGAAGATCACCGGCACTGTAGGTTTCCATGAAATAGTCGAGGACGCCGAGGCGGCTCAGCACCAGATGGACGTTTCCCCTGTCGGTCGACGTTACTATCGTCATCGGGACGCCTTTTGCGTGAAGGTCGTCCAGGAGCTCTTTTGCCCCCGGGCAGAACTCCGCGTCACTTCTGTAAAACCACGCCATCTCGTCGATCAGACCCTGTGTAACTTCTTCCACAGTCTTGTCCAGGTTGTAGCGGTCGCGTATATACAAAGCCCCCGTATAAGTGTTTGCAGAAAAAAGCTTTGTTCCCAGATTCGGCTCTGCCTCTATCCCGAGTCTCGCCAGATATCTGGCTCCGTCGTTGTACCACGCGCCCATGGAGTCCACGAGCGTCCCATCCATATCAAATATCGCTCCTGCTATTTCAATGCTCATTTGCCTGCTCCCGCTGTCTGTCAATTCACCGCATATATCTTTTCTAACTGCCCTTTTATTCTAACATACATGATGTTCCGATACAAAGCCGTGAAGGCATTTTCGCTTCACGTCACGAATCCGGCTTATGGCCTCACACGGTTTCATGCGCATGCTTAGAACGTTGAAATGGCAAGGTTTTGCATAATGTGGTACAATACTGTCAGATCCACTGTTCCTGCAGCTGTTGCGGATCTGCACAAACCGGCTTTGTTAAAGCCTGCAGGCAAAGAGGTATTGGTTAGAGTTCATATCACAGGATAAGCGGATATGCTGAAAAAGTACGCACTACCGGCAGTCATCACGATAATCCTTATGATAATCACGGGAGTACACGCTTCCGCGAGGATCGGCGAAATCGAGAATACTGCCGTAAAATATAACATGTCTTTTGGCGAGATATCAGATCTCCCCTTTTCTGACGAGACTGAATACAATGGCACTCTCCGTATTGAGAAGGGAGCGCTCGGAATCTCTTTCCGCATGAAATACCCGGCAGGTCTCAGGATCGGATCTGAGGCCGCCGTCGTTACGGTCACCGACAGCGGGACCGGAGAAACTCTTTACAATGATTCCATACCGCTTTCCACGCTGGGATATTACGGTGACAGGGCTAACGAAGGCGCTGTCGAGATCCCGTTCAGTAACGTTTCTTCTGATAACACCGAGCTTTCATATACGATCAAAGGATCCGGGATACTGCCCGAAGAGGAAATCACACTCAGGGTGATGGCAGACTCTTCGAGATCCGGAGATATGATCTGCGGCAGTGAACCCGTCATAGGTCACCCATACGGCTCCATTTACGTCATGCCGGACGATCCTGATACCTCCCCTGAGGTCAAGAAAGCTTTTATTGCGGAAATATGCATACTTCTGCTTGCCGCCCTGTATTTCTTCATGACACGCGGAAGCTCAAACGGCAGGCTGTCCGGCCATGGCGAAACTATGGAAACACACGACGGCAGGAACGCCTTCTCTGTATCCACACTTCTGGACTCCGCAAAAACACGTCTTCTCTCCATACGCCCGCGGAAAGACCATATACGGTCATATATCAAAAAGGCGATACCGGTCATTCTCGTGCCAGTGATCCTGGCTGTATCGCTCGAGTTCGGATACACCTTCGGCGCGATGGAGAGTCTCTACGAATCGGTAGACTACAATCTTAAGAGCAGGCTGCAGGAAATGACCGATTTGGAACCCGGCGGCGAAATGATATGGTCCATGACAACGTCTAAGGAGAATTTCTCCGGCATCGGGATCAGAATGCTCTCGTCGTATGACGAGAACGCCAGATTCGGGCTCGAGGTCTACGAACCGCTGGCTGCTGAGACATCCGAAAACGCCGCAGAGCCTGACGGATCCAAAGCATCCAGCAAATCCAAAGCGTCTGCCAAATCAAAAGATGCCTATGAACCCCCCGCTGCCGGCGCGATACTTGCCCACAATGAATTCACGGCAGAAGACCTCATAACCCCGGATAAAGACGGCTTCAGGGAAATGATCCTGCCGTCCACTATCCAAACTGAACAAGGCACCGAACTGATCATAAAACTGAAATACATCTCCGGCGAACAGGCGGTTCATATAGCCGCGTCCAGGGAGGAAGGCGTCCCATACGTCTCCGGAATATACTACGGCAGGAGTTATCTCCCCGGCAGATATCACAGGGCAGCTGTGTTCCTTGTGATCGTTTCCGTGATCATTATGCTGCTCGCGGCCTTTGGCGCCAAGCCTGCCGGAATTCACGCAGCAGCACTGATCGCGCTCGGTATCTGCATGGTATTCCTCAACAATCCGATGTCGGTGCCTGATGAATACTACCATATGGACGAGGCCTACCGTCTTTCCAACCGTTTTCTCGGAGTCGAATCATCTGTATTCCCGGACGCCATGTATAAGCGTTCCTGCGATGTATGGTCTGATATGATGACTAAACAAGAGAAGGATCATACCGGTTATTCGTGGGAGGACGAGTCGCCCGGAGTATGGTCTGAGGCGACTGAAGAAGATCAGGAGCTCGTTCTGGTTTATGCCAGAAAGGACGGTACCGGAGCCGGTTTCTTCTACTATCTGCCGCAAGCCCTGGGAATCACCCTCGGCCGCAAACTTGGATACGGGTATTTCGGCATGTTCTATCTCGGACGACTGGCGAATTTTCTTGCCTTTGCTTTGCTTGCGGTAATAGCGGCGCGCAGGACCCCGATCGCGGGATCGTTTTTTGCCGTACTCTCAATGATGCCGATGACGCTCCAGGAGACTGCGTCCTTCAGTTATGATTCGATGACTATCGCGTTCGCGTTCTGCGCGGCGGCGTTCTCGTTCAGACTCATTGCAGACGAACGTCCGGGTGCGGCGGACGCGGCGGCGGCAGGAGCCTTTGTTTTGCTTTCGGGCCTTAACAAAGGCGGCGCATACATCCCGGTCGGCATTCTGGCGCTGGCAGCTTTGTTCCATATAATAAAAAGCAGGACTGCAGCAGCGCAGTCAGCCGGCGGTGATGCGTCCGCGGAAGCCGGAACAAAGTCCAGCCGCGGTCCGGCATTCCTGCGGGCAGGAAGAAAGATCCCAAAAGCGTACATACTGATCGGCATTCTGATCATTGCGGCCTGTCTGTTCATCGTTTTCATGTCCTACGGCAGATTGTATATAAAGGATCTTTTCGGGGAAGAAGGCTCATCCTTCAGCACGAGAAAAGAGACCGAGCTTTACACGCTCGGCTACATGTTCGCGCATCCGTCGGAAGCTTTCAGGATGACGGAAGGAACGATTTACTGGCGGTTCATGATGCTTTTGAAAGACATAGCCGGAGCCTCACTTGGGTGGCTGTATAAGATCGACTTGAGTCCGGGGCTTCAGACGATCAATACTATCATCCTCGCGCTGGCAGTTTTGAAGACCGCGGGCGAAAAGCGGCTCAGCGTACCCATAAGGATAATCTGCGCAATTGCTTTCATCCTCAGCGCGGCCGCCTGTTCCATCGCGATGCTTACAGGCTGGACGAGGTTCGGCATGCTTTATGTCGACGGACTCCAGATCAGATATTTTATTCCGCTTTTGCCTCTGCTTGCCGCAGCGATACAGCCGAATTCGATCGCGATCCCGGAAAAATGGCGCAGCCGGCTGATAATCATGGCGTATCTTGCTGGCGCAGCGGGATTTGCCAGCATGATGGTGGAACTCTTTTGATAATTACAGCATAGGATACGGCATAATATCACATTGAACAACGCATAATATGGAACACAGGCACAAAATACTCATAATCATACCCGGTATGAATT
The DNA here is from genome assembly GCA_017419895.1 of Eubacterium sp. Classification (GTDB taxonomy): domain Bacteria; phylum Bacillota; class Clostridia; order Peptostreptococcales; family Anaerovoracaceae; genus Aminicella. Next base: position 7,329 of record JAFOKI010000189.1, read on the forward strand.
CGGGCGGCGCGGAGCGGGTGGTTTCCAACCTCTCCGGACATCTTTCGCGTGAAGGCCACGACGTGGTCATAGCGACTATAGTTGAAGGGGAATCTTTCTATGATCTCGATCCGGGAGTCCGTTTTGTTTCCGCCGGGCTTCCTCTCGACAGAACATCCCCACTTACCATAAGAAGAAGCATGCTTATGGGTCTCAACGCAAGCGTCTCGTTCATGGCGGATACTATAAAAGACGATGCCCCCGATGTTATTCTCACATTCACTGAGCCTGCTGATTACATAATCTACTGGCTGAAAAAGAATAAAGCTCTTGGCAATTCCGCCTGGATCGCGTCAGACAGAAACGATCCCGCGGCCAGAGGTATAATGAGCAGGACCGCGCTCAAGCGTGTGTTTTCTTCCTGCGATCTGCTGATATGCCAAAGCAGTATTGTGGCAGACCAGTATCCGCACCAGAAGAACAAAATGGTGATCCCCAATGCCGTAGCAACGGAAAAACTCCCTGAGCCCGCTGAAGAAGATCCCGATTTCTGGATTTCCAGCGCGGGAAGGCTTTATCCACAGAAAAATCAGGGGCTGCTCATCAACGCTTACGCCATGGCCAAAAACTCATTCAACAGGCCTGCACGACTTGTGATCTACGGATCAGGGCCGCTTGAGAAAGATCTGAAGAAACAGATCTCCGACCTCGGCCTCACCGGCTTCGTGGAGATCATGCCGCCGATACAGGCTCTTCACGATGAGATTGCGGGCTCTGCGTTCTTTGTTCTCACATCGGATTACGAGGGCTACCCCAATGTCCTCGCGGAAGCCATCGCGCTCGGACTGCCTGTTATCTCGACGGATTTCGCGACCGGAGTCGCACGGGACCTGATCAACGATGAAACCGGGCTTATCGTGCCTGTGGGTGACGCTTCGGCACTTGCTGCCGCTCTTACAAAGCTCGTTAACGACGCTCCCTTAAGACTCGGCATGCGCGCTCACAACCGGTCTCTCAGGCCTGCCATGGATGACAAGGCCGTCATGGCTGCATGGTCGCTCGCCGTGCATAACGCAGTGAAAACTAAGAATAAATAGGAGAAACGCATGATATCGGTCATAATGCCTGTTTACAGAGAATCCCCCGGTACCGCCGAGCAGGCGGTCCGTTCTGTTCTCGCGCAGACAGATACCGATATCGAACTCATAATATCCCCTGACGATCCCGAGAATACCGCACTCATATCATTTCTTGCCGGGCTCGCTGGCGAAGACCCGAGGATCATGCTTCTTCCGGCCGACACCCACAGGGGGATCGCAGGAAACCTCAACAAAGCGCTTGCTGAAGCCCGCGGTGAATTCATTGCAAGGATGGATGCCGACGACATTTCGTATCCGGACAGGCTGGAAAAACAACTGTCATACCTCGAAAAGAATGACCTCAGCCTCACAGGCGGACTCACTGACATAATCGACGAAACAGGTAGGCTCACAGGCACGGTGGATCATCTGCCGGAAAATCCTGTCGCCGTAAACAAAGCGCTCCGATTCGGCAGCTGCATCCCTCATCCCACCTGGCTCGCGAGAACCAAACTATTCCGCGTACTTGACGGCTACCGGGACATCCCGCGTGCGGAAGACTATGATTTTCTGGTCCGGGCCGCGCTTGCCGGATTCAGGCTCGGGAACCTGAATAACCCCGTGATCCGTTACAGAAGGACAGCGGGGAGTGAATCCAGGAGCGGCCTTTATCATCAGTTCATAACTACACGTGAGATCAGCACAGCCTACAGAAAAGGCCGTGTCATCCATACTGACGACAGTCTGCAAACGATACGGGACGGCAAACCCACACCGAATCCGGCGGAGATGGGAACTTCCACTGATCCCGCTGCCGAAACAAAGGCCTTGCGATACGCGGAAGCTGAGAGTATTTTCTACGATGCGCTGGAATACTGGCAGAACGGACAAAGGCTGAAAAGCGCTTCGGCTATGCTCCGTTCAGTACGCAGATCACCCGCCTTCATGGATAAGACCGCAAGGCTCGCGGCGATGTATATGATAGGAAGGATAAGATAACAACCGGGAAAACTTTGTTGGATAATACTTGATTGAGGCAGCACTGCATTTATGGATTTC
>JAFOKI010000190.1 GCA_017419895.1 Eubacterium sp.
AACTGGAAGTCAAAGGCCGACTCGCGCGGAATAGACGTAAACCGTGTAAATAAGGTTTCAGGGCAGACGCTGGAAGATTATTACAGTTACTTAAGGGAAAGCGCGGAAACTGCTGCTGAGCAACGCCGTGAAGAGGTATACGGCAAAGCGCCGGAAATCAAGCAGATAGACGAAGAGCTCGGGCAGCTTAACATTAAGCGTATCCGGCTCCTTCTCATGAAGCAGGATGATTCCGAGCTGGCGGGAAGGATGAACTCGCTGGAAGAGGAGAAGGCGTTCCTGCTTACAGAAAATGGATTTGATATGAACTACATGGAGCCCAGGTTCCGCTGCAAAATCTGTAAAGACACAGGAGTCACGGCAGACGGAAGCCGCTGCAGCTGCGTTGCAGAAAGACTGCAGGAAGCGGAGATCTGGCAGGGGACGCGGGGATAGACGCCTGCGCGCTGTTTTGCGTGACAAAGGCGGAAGCGCCGGGTCCTAAGGGGAAAGCCTGAAAATGGAAGAAAGAAAGCGCAGAAGAAAACGTATAAGGGTCAATTGGCCGCGGCTCATTCTTGCAGTCGTCGTTATTGCCGTGCTTCTGACGGGAATCGGGCAGACTGCAAATGTGATCAAGCTCAGCAGGGAGCAGAACCGTCTCAAGAACGAGATCCGCGACCTGGAAGAGCGGAAGGCCGATCTGGAAGAAGAATTCAAGGTCCTGAACGACAAGAACTATATCGAAGAACAGGCCAGGCTTCAGCTGAAGATGATCAAGCCGGGCGAAGTGCTGTTCGTTCTTGGCGAGGAAAATACCGGTGAAGAGGGCGAAGACTCCGAAAATGACGGAAAAGCTAAGGATTAAAGAGGTCGTGATCGTCGAAGGACGTGACGATACAGCCGCGGTGAAGCGCGCATGCGAGTGCGGCACTATTGAAACGCACGGTTACGGGATATCCGGAAAAACATGGGAGAAAATAGCCCGCGCAGCGGGATCCTGCGGATTGATAGTACTAACAGATCCGGATCACGCCGGTGAAAACATAAGGAAACGTGTCATGGAGCGGTTTCCGGAAGCCAAGCAGGCGTATATACCGAGAACGAAAGCTGCAAAAGACGGTGATATAGGTGTCGAAAACGCTGCGCCGGAGGCGATTGCCGAGGCTTTGAAAAAAGCTCATGCGACAGTAGTCAGCAGTGCTGACGCGCCGGTATTCACTATGGATGACATGCTCGGCGCGGGACTCGCTTTCGGGGAAGGCTGCGGGGAGCGCCGCGGGAAGCTTTGTGATATTCTCGGTATAGGCCGCGGAAACGTCAAGGCGACCCTGGGCAAACTCAACAGCTTCGGCATAAGCAGAAAGGAATTCGATGAAGCTTTACGAGCCGCAGACGATCAGATACATCAAGAATAAATACGGATTCCGTTTTTCCAAGAGCCTCGGTCAGAATTTCCTGACCGATGTTTCTGTTATAAACGGTATAGTTTCTGGCGCCGAGATAACAAAGTCCGACCTGGTCGTTGAAATAGGTCCCGGGATAGGCGTTCTGACCACGGCGTGCGCGGACGCGGCGGGCTACGTAATGTCGATCGAGATCGACAGAGAGCTGGAGCCTGTCCTCGCGGAGACGCTTACCGGTTATGAGAATATAGAGATAATTTTCGGAGACGCGCTCAAGACCGATATTTCCGCACTCAGGGCGGAACACCCGGAACTCACGGGCTTCAAGATCGTCGGAAATCTTCCGTATTATATAACAACACCGATCCTCACGCATCTCGTGGAGGCAGACACCGGAGCGGATTCGATAACGATCATGATGCAGAAGGAAGTCGCGGACAGGATCTCTGCGCCTGCAGGATCGCGGGACTGTGGAGCGATTTCGATCTGCGTCCAGTACCGCTGCGAGATAGAAAGAGTGCTCGAGGTGGGGAAAGAGGCGTTCATGCCCCAGCCTAAAGTGGATTCGGCTGTGCTAAAGCTGATCCCGAGAAAAGAGCCGGCGGTAAAGGTAAAAGACGAAAAACTCTTTTTCGAAATCGTAAAAGCTGGATTCAGCCAGCGGCGCAAGACATTAAGGAATTCTCTGAAAACGACGGGAAGAAGCAGGGAAGACATAGACAGGTTCCTGGAGGCTGCCGGGATCGAAGGAGAGCGGAGAGCCGAAACTTTGACTTTAGAAGAGTTCGCGGCGCTTGCAGATGCTTTCTGCGGCGGAAAAGCGTGACAGCCGGACAGCAGGCTCTATATGGGGAAAGACTGACTTTTAGCTGAAAGAACAGCGGTATAAGGGAAAAGACTGATTTTGAATAAATATATCAAGAGATTTGTAATTGCGTTATTGGTACTGGCCGCGGCGGTATTCGGGCTTGTCATGGCCATCAATTGGCATGTCTGCGATTCGGTGACCGATGATATCGCGCTGACGGTGGATTCCTATGACAGGACTTTGACGGCGGAAGAATCGGAGCGGCTCGCGGCACTCGACGCCGACTGCATCATGGTGCTCGGCGCGGGGATAATCGACAGCGAGACTCCGAGCCCGATGCTGAAGGACCGGCTGGACGCGGCAATCATGCTTTACAAAGCCGGCGCAGCCCCCAAGATCCTCCTGACGGGCGACAATGGGACCAATGAGCACAATGAGATCCACGTCATGCTGAATTATACGCGGGACGCGGGAGTTCCCGATGAGGACATTTTCTGCGACCACGCGGGTTTCTCGACTTATGAGTCCTGTTATAGGGCCGGCTCGATTTTTCTGATAAAGAAAATGATAGTGGTAACGCAAAAGTACCACCTGTTCAGGGCTTTGTATCTGGCAGAAAAGATGGGGTATGATGTGCTCGGCGCGGCATCTGACCAGGAGCTTTATGCCGGGCAGTTCGCGCGCGAGCTAAGGGAAGTCGCTGCCCGCAACAAAGACTTCTTCCTCGTCCGCACAGGCGCAGGCGCCATGGGCGGCGAAGAAATCCCGATTACGGGCGACGGGACTGTGAGTCACGGTGAGTGATCAGGCGCGATCAGGCTTCCACGCCAAGTTCAGCCTGGATCTCAGCGAGTCTGGTCCTGATCTGTTCTTCAATCTGTTTTTCGAGCGCAACGAG
>JAFOKI010000023.1 GCA_017419895.1 Eubacterium sp.
AAAGCGTGATACGCGCTTGTGAGAAGGGTGTAGTGTCGATGTAAAAACATTGGTAAAGATGTGTTTTGGATCCGCTCGGGACCGGGTTTCAGACAATTTGATAATATGAAGATTATCGGGAACGATTTCAACGATTATCGGATCCGGATCTGCTCCGCTGGAAATCATTGCCGGGTCCAGCGGCCGCAACTGTTGAAATTGTTCCCTGGTTTTTTCTGTACTAGATATTTACGGGACAGTTTTCCCTGAACCCCCGCCTGAACCCCGCCCCAAAAGCAGCATATTTGTTGTATACAAACAAGTATTTTGTATACATCTTGTAATATGTTGACAATGTCCCATAAATGTATTAAAATCAGTACATTATTATATATAAATATGTAATCTGCGTTCTGAGGAGTATTGGGATTGGAGTTTTTATCAATAAGAGGTATCGGACGCAGATAGAAAGGAATTATTCTTTATGGCTGGTTTTAATGAGAACATATTGGTGCCTATTGACAATTTTGTCTGGGGACCGTTCATGCTCGTCATTCTGGTGGGCACGGGCATCTTCCTGACTTTCAGGTGCGGGTTCCTTTCGTGGCGTACACTCGGATACGCAATCAAGTCGACGCTTTCGAAGGAAGCCAGACAGACGGAAGGTGAAGGAGACGTTTCGCCGTTTGCGGCGCTTTGTACGGCGCTTGCTGCCACTATCGGTACAGGTAATATCGCCGGTGTCGCGGCCGCGCTCGCGACAGGCGGTCCCGGAGCCCTCGTATGGATGTGGATCTCGGCTGCGTTCGGACTCACATCGAAATTCACAGAGTGCGCGCTGGCTCTCCGCTACCGTACAACAAACGATAAGGGCGAGATGCTCGGCGGACCGATGGTAACCATGGAAAGAGGTATTCCTGAGGTCTACGGAGACGGAATGAAGAAATTCGGACGTGTGCTCGCGATACTGTTCGCGGTATTCGCGGTAATCGCTTCCTTTGGTATCGGAAACCTGACTCAGGGTGACTCGATCGCTTCCGCGTTCAACGATGTATCCGGAATCAGCAAATACGCAGTGGCCGCTGTAGTATTCGTACTCGTTCTTGTAGTAGTAATCGGCGGCATCCAGTCGATATCCAGGGTATCCTCACTCGTGGTACCGGTAATGGCTATCCTCTATTTCATATCAGCTCTTGTGGTTATCATCATCAACATCAGAAACCTTCCGATGGCTATCGTGGATATGTTCCGCATGGCTTTCTCGGTACAGGCTGTCGGCGGAGGTATCGCAGGAAGCGTGGTCGCTTCGATGATGCAGGCAATGCGGTTCGGCGTAGCCCGCGGATGCTTCTCCAATGAGGCCGGTATGGGTTCCGCTGCTATCGCTGCAGCCGCAACGACGAGCAAAGACTACATCAAACAGGGTTACATCAGCATGACCGGAACATTCTGGGATACATTCATCGTTTGTTCGGTAACGGGCCTTTCGATCCTCACATCAGGCGTCATGAAAGACGTTGTCGTAGACGGGAAAGTCGTTCTGAAAGGCGCTCCGCTCACCATCGCGGCGTTCCGTTCGACACTCGGTGAGGCTGGCGCATGGATCGTTGCTATCTCGCTCGCTCTGTTCGCTTTCTCGACCATCCTCGGTTGGGAATACTACGGAGAGAAAGCTCTCGAGTATCTGACAAGAAGCACCGGCGTTTCAATGGCTTACAGAATCGCGTTCTCTGCAGTTGCGTTCATCGGATGCATTTCCGGTTTCGAAATCGCCTGGAACCTTTCCGACATCTTCAACGCTCTCATGATCATCCCGAACGCGATCTGCATGATCATGCTCGTTGGACCACTTGTAAAAGACATGAAGACATTTGACCAGAAACGGCGTCTGCAGCCAAAGAACTGACGCGTCTCCGGTAAATATTCAATACAACAAAAGCAACAAAAAGCCCTGAGGTTTTTCCTCAGGGCTTTTGCTGTTAGGAGGCTGGTTATTACTCTGCAAATCTTGATATGAGACATGATGAGCTTCAGGCTTCGGTAAACAGTGCCGTGGAATAGTATCTGTCGCCGCTGTCCGGAAGGAGCGCGACTATTGTCTTGCCCTTACTTTCGGGCTTTTTGGCTTCCTCGATAGCGGCGAAGAGCGCGGCTCCGGATGAGATGCCGACCGAGATGCCTTCTGTTTTCGCGAGGTATTTAGCGGCCGCGAAGGCGTCGTCGTTCGGGGCTTTGAATACTTCGTCGTAGACTGCTGTGTTTAGTACGTCCGGAACAAAGCCCGCGCCGATTCCCTGGATCTTGTGCGCTCCCGCTCTGCCTTCCGAGAGGACAGGGGAACTCTCCGGCTCGACTGCGATGACTTTTACGGACGGTTTCTGTTCCTTCAGGAACTCGCCCGCTCCTGTGACTGTTCCGCCCGTTCCGACGCCGGCGATAAATACGTCGACCGCGCCGTCGGTGTCGTTCCAGATCTCGGGACCTGTTGTGGCTTTGTGGATGGCGGGGTTCGCCGGGTTCACGAACTGGCCGGGAATGAAGCTTCCGGGGATCTCAACCGCGAGTTCGTCCGCTTTTGCGATGGCGCCTTTCATCCCTTTCGCGCCTTCTGTAAGAACGATTTCCGCTCCGTAGGCCTTCAGGATGTTTCTTCTCTCCACACTCATCGTCTCAGGCATTGTAAGGATTATTCTGTATCCTTTTGCCGCGGCAATCGCGGCGAGTCCGATCCCCGTGTTTCCGGAAGTCGGCTCTATGATCACAGAGCCTTCTTTCAGAAGCCCTTTTGCTTCAGCATCTTCTATCATCGCTTTCGCGATCCTGTCCTTTACGCTTCCCGCCGGGTTGAAATACTCAAGTTTTACGAGGAGCGTCGCTTCGAGACCAAGTTCCTTCTCTATATTAGTGACCTCTACGAGCGGTGTGTTTCCGATAAGTCCGAGTGTGCCTTTGTAAATGTTCGACATGATTTTTACCTTCTTTCTTTTTCAACAAAGCCTGACCGGCATTTTTAAATAGCAGCGAAGCCTTTTTCCAGGTCCGCGATTATATCATCGATATGTTCAGTTCCAATGGAGAGCCTGATAGTGTTCTGTCCGATGCCCTGCTCGGTGAGTTCCTCGTCCGAGAGCTGCGAGTGAGTCGTCGAAGCCGGATGGATGACCAGACTCTTGACATCTGCGACATTTGCGAGGAGTGAGAATATTTCCAGATTGTCGATAAATCTCCATGCTTCTTCGCGGCCGCCTTTGATTTCGAAAGTGAATATGGATGCTCCCCCGTTCGGGAAATACTTTTCGTACAAAGCGTGATCCGGATGATCCGGGAGTGACGGATGATTCACTTTTTCTACAAGCGGATGTCCGCTGAGGTATTCAACGACCTTTTTGGTGTTTTCCGCGTGCCGCTCAAGCCTCAGAGACAAAGTTTCGACTCCCTGAAGAAGCAGGAAAGCGTTGAACGGAGAGATCGCCGCGCCTGTATCTCTCAGGAGTATCGCGCGGATGAAGGTCACGAATGCCGCGGGACCTGCCGCCTCGGCAAACGATATTCCGTGATAGCTCGGATTCGGATCCGCAATAGCCGGATACTTGCCGCTCGCCTTCCAGTCGAATTTGCCGGAGTCGACGATTATTCCGCCGAGTGTGGTCCCATGCCCGCCGAGGAACTTTGTTGCCGAATGTACGACTATGTCCGCGCCGTGTTCTATGGGCCTGATGAGATAAGGTGTGCCGAACGTGTTGTCGACGACGAGCGGGAGTCCGTATTTCTTCGCTATTTCGGAAACCGCGTCAATGTCGGGAATATCGCTGTTCGGATTGCCCAGGGTCTCGAGGTAAATCGCTCTCGTGTCATCCTCGATCGCGGCTTCGACAGCCGCAAGGTCGTGAGCGTCGACAAAAGTCGTCCTGATACCGTACTGCGGAAGGGTATGCGCGAGCAGGTTGTAGCTGCCGCCATAGATAGTCTGCTGAGCGACTATGTGTCCGCCGCCGGCAGCAAGAGCTTCCACCGTATATGCTATCGCTGCGGCTCCGGACGCGAGCGCGAGCGCCGCGGTACCGCCTTCCAGCGCGGCTATGCGTTTTTCAAGCACGTCCTGTGTCGAGTTGGTGAGTCTTCCGTAAATGTTCCCGGCATCCGCGAGGCCGAATCTGTCTGCCGCGTGTTTGCTGTTATGGAATACGTAGGATGTTGTCTGATAAATGGGGACAGCGCGCGAATCAGTTGTTGGGTCCGCCTGTTCCTGTCCTACGTGCAGCTGCAATGTTTCGAATTTGTATGTCATTTTTGATCTCCTTCCAAAGTCCGGTGTTCCGGTTATCCGATCCGGGCTTATAAAAAGCCCGGCAGCTGTACGGCTTGCTCCCGGGCTGATGGCATTGAAGAGGTGCTTAGTGTCTACATCGTTCTTTTTCGGGGCGGCAGGACTCAAAGCCGTACGCCCCGGCCATATTGCAAGCCCGGGAGTTCAGCATTCGGCAACACATCATGTAAGTCTGTCTGATGGTGTTTTCCAACATTGTCCATGCCTCCTTTCGATTTATTAACGACACTATATCACTATTAACCTACTGTGTCAATAGGTAAATAAAATTTGTTTTACCCATTCACATTGCGGTATAATAGGCAATATAACAAAGAATGTGGATCACATTTCGCGCCGGCGAGCCCGGACGAATGCAACATAGGGAGGTATTTCCATGATTTCAACAAGAGGAAGATACGCGCTCAGAGTCATGATCGACATGGCTGAAAATGATAACGGAAATTACATACCGCTGAAAGACATTGCGGCAAGGCAGGGAATATCCAAAAAATACCTAGAAATACTAATGAAAGACATGGTAGCAGGCGGTCTTGTCGAAGGATTGAGCGGAAGGGGCGGGGGATACCGGCTTCTCAGGAAACCGGAGGATTATATCGTCGGCGAGATAATCGAGCACATGGAAGGAACGCTTGCGGCAGTTGCCTGCCTCGAAGACGGCGCTGCCGTGTGCCCAAGAGCAGCCGAGTGCAGGACTCTCCCGCTTTGGTCGGAATACAACAAGCTCACACGGGATTTCTTCTACAGCAAGCGGTTGAGTGATTTGACAAAAAAGATCTGACGGGCGGCGACTGGCAAACATTTCCAAATTGCGGTTTTGATTGCCAAAAGCTTATTATTGAGTAAAAGTGGCGACAAAAAACTCGTGCCGGAGCGATCTGCCCCGGCACGAGCTTTGTGATCCAATAACTATCAGATGATCGGTTTCGTGTACCAGATGTAATTCGCGTAATCGCGTATGGAGCGGTCTGCTGAGAAGCGGCCGGACATCGCGATGTTGGTGATTGACATGTGGTTCCAGCGGCGGCGGTCCTCGTACGCCTGCTGCATTTCTTCGTGGATGCGGCAGTACTCACCGAAGTCTTTCA
>JAFOKI010000191.1 GCA_017419895.1 Eubacterium sp.
ATACTGAAACTCAAGGCTGCCGGTCAATCCTATTGGCAGATCCTCCCTCTGCATCCGGTGGATACCGCGAACTCCCCGTATAAGCCGATTTCGTGCTTCGCGGGCGAGACAGGATTCATCGATCCCGACGCGCTTTGCGCCCAGGGGCTGATCACTCAGGAAGAACTCGATGACGCGGCGGCGCGTTATGCAGAGACCAGAGAGACACCCGTCGACAGAGTTGATTACAAGTGTGCGCGCGCCATACTCGATCCGCTGATGCGAGATGCTTACAGAAGGTTCGTAACAGGTCTCACCGAGGCTCTCAGAAACAAAGCCGTCCCGGCAGATGCCGAAGCAGCCGAAAAAGCAGCGTCCGCCAAGGAGACGCTCGCTTCTTTCTGGGGATTCTGCGAAGCGAATGCGGGCTGGCTCGATGACTATGCTTTGTTCTCCGCGCTCGATGACAAATACGGCGATCCCGACTGGACAAAATGGGACGATCCAGTAAAGAGACGTGACCCTGAAACGCTGCAGGCTCTGAGAAAAGAGCTTTCCGGAGAAATCGACTACAGGAAATGGCTGCAGTATGAGTTCAGCCTGCAGTGGGATGAACTAAGAAGCTTCGCTCACGAAAACGGAATAGAGATCATCGGAGACCTTCCGATTTATGCTTCGCTCGAGAGCGCTGAATGCTGGGCGCATCCGGAGCTGTTCAAACTCAATGAGGACTTCGTTCCGACCGAAGTCGCGGGATGCCCGCCCGACGCGTTTTCAGCTGACGGACAGCTTTGGGGAAATCCGCTCTACAGATGGGAAGACGCAAAAGACCAGGTCTTCGCATGGTGGAAAGCCCGCATCGACAGGACTTTCAGTCTGTTCGACAAAGTCAGGATCGACCATTTCCGCGGCTTCGAATCGTACTTCTCCATACCGGCCGAGACCGGAAAGCCGCTCGACGGCCACTGGAACAAAGGCCCCGGCATCGAATTCTTTAACTTTGTTACACCCGGATACGAGGGCAAATTCATTGCTGAAGACCTCGGCTACCTCACCGACGACGTATACGCGCTCGTTGCCGCGACGGGATTCCCGGGCATGAAGATCCTCCAGTTCGCGTTCAACAACGGCTGGGACAACTACTATCTGCCGCATTACTACGGCAACAACTGCGTCGTCTACACAGGAACACACGACAACGATACGGTCCGCGGCTGGTTCCGCACAGCAAACGATTGGGAACGCTGGTTCTGCATGGACTATATCCGGGGCTATTTCCGCGACCACGACGAATACCATCCGGTCGGCGAACTCGCAAAGGCCGAGCAGCCCGCGGGCGTATTCGTATCACAGTATATCGATGCCGAGATCAACGAGGACAACATCGCGGACGCGCTCATCCGTCTTGCGGCCATAAGCCCGGCAGAAACATGCATCTTCCCTCTCCAGGACGTCCTGGCGTACGGACCGGACACGCGCATCAACGTTCCCGCGATCGCCGTCGGCAACTGGGCGTGGCAGATGATGCCCGGTGCGTTCACGTATGAGGACGCGGAGCGGCTTTGTGAGATAACAAAGCGCGCAGGGAGATAAACGATCTGCAGGACCTTCACGGACAGTCACTGACCAAAACAAATATAAAAATCCGGCCGGCTTTCAAAGCCGGCCTTTTCTATTTCTAGGTTATTTGATTTTTATACTTTTTTTCTTGCTGCCGTACGACCAGATTTTCTTGCCTTTCTTATTCTTCTTATACGTATGTACGCGGAAGTAGTACTTTTTCTTGCTCTTGAGCTTCTTGATGACTACGGATGTCTTTTTCTTACTCACATATACTTTCTTGACACCCACATCCATCACGGGATCCCTGCAGTACTCCACAACGAAACCGTCGATGTATTTCAGCTTGGATTTGGAGAATTTCTTCCACGTGACTTTCGCCTGTTTTTTCGCGGGACTGGTCACTTTGCTGATTGTCGGTTTTCTCGGGTTAATGAAGTAATAATGGTAGTCTTCATAATCGACGTAATCCGAAGTGTTGTAATGGACCGTGAACTTATATGTCCCTACATCTTTGCTGGGCGACGGATATGTGACTGTGAAGTCCTTAGCCGGAATATATATCCTTTTTCCTGACGCATCCTCATAATACGCTTTTACATCCGGTTTTTTGGTCTTGTTGTTATATGTGAAATCCTGCTTAAAGTCAAAAAACGGTTCGATCCTTACCGGAAACTCCACGACCGCGGTGATACCGACATTCGAAACTCCGAGTTTATTATTCCCGTTGCCATATTCCCTGAAACAGAGCAATACTTTATGGGTCGTCCCAGGCACTGCAGGCGAAGTGTCATAATCCGAACCGCCCACTGACACCTCATAGTTGTAATCGTATTCACCGGTTAGCCCGTTAAAGTAGTAGAATCCCCAAGAACCATTATCGGCTTTTGTATATCTATATATAAACATTTCGTCATACGCTGACCTGAATGTAATTTCACAGCCTTCTTCATCGAAATGCTGCGGCCAGGTTGATATATACTGCGTTACATACATGTTGTCAGATCCGTTTATCCAGACGCTTTTCCAGCCGTCCTCGATAATATCCTCCTCATAGATTGTTGCATGGGCAGCTGCCGTCATGAGAAGAACCAGCAAAAGTGCGGCAAATACCACAACTATAGATCTCTTCTTCATAATGTCTCCCTCCGTTTCTCCACTATAAATTCCTCAACAAAGCGTCTTCGCCGGCCCTGCATTCCAGTCATCCCCGACAAAGCGGGCCGGAGGCGTTGTCGCCCCGGCCCGTCGATCCATACTATATTGCGAGCAGCGCCGAGCCGGATTCAACCACGGCATCGAGACGCGCTTTGGACGCAGCCTGATCGTCGGCGCGTACCATCACATAGAGTTTTACTTTCGGTTCTGTTCCCGACGGACGGATGATCGCCGAGCATCCATCCTCAAGGTCGTAGAACAGCACGTTGCTTGCCGGAAGTCCAGTCTGCAAAGTGCTTCCTGTCCTGAGATCGGTTATCACACCGGTCTTGTAGTCGCGGACGCGCTCGACCTTGAGTCCGCCGAATTCTGCCGGCGGGTTTTCCCTGAGATCGGTCATGAGTTTGGCCATCTTCTGCGGTCCGTCGAATCCCGCGACAGTGAACGAAAGGACTTTTTC
>JAFOKI010000192.1 GCA_017419895.1 Eubacterium sp.
ATGTACCGCGGAACTGTTGTAGCTGATCCTCAGAAGCAGATCGTCCACGATTTTCCTTGCAAGCGTCTCTGCATCCTGCCTGATAGTCGCCAGCCTTGGTATCGAATACTCCGCAAGATTCACTCCGTCAAAACCTACGACCGAGACGTCCTCCGGAACGCTAAGATCCATATCCTTGAACACTCTCATCGCACCTATCGCGATCACATCGCTTATGGCGAATATGCCTGTAAGATCCGGCGATTTCAGAAGCAGTTTCCTGGCTGCCTCATAACCGCTCTCTGACGAGAACGCACATGGTTCGTAGTCCTTATCAAAGTCGAACCTGATGCCGTTCTTCTCGAGTTCTTCAACGGCGCCTTTTATTCTTAGCGCGCTGTTTCCACCTTTTGATTCATAGTTCTGATTTTCCGGATATCCGCCTAAAATACCGATCCTGCGGTGTCCCTTTTCGATCAGTTTGCTGACCGCGTAACCCGCTGCTTCCTCATCGTCTGTAGTAAAGCTCGACAGATTATCGTATCCGAGTTCTTCCGCATCGACTGTGACCAGTACACACGGCACTGTTATCTTGAAAAAGTCATCCTTGAAAGTGTGGGCATTGCCTCCCATAAAAATTATGCCTTTGGGCTTAAGGTTCTGTCCCAACTGAATTGCCGCGTCCACCTCATTGTCTGTCTCTCCGATAAACTGTACATTTATGCTCTCGCCATGCTCTCTCATCCTGATCTGGATCTCCTCCAGGATCGACTCGAGGAAAATATTCTTATTGCCGCGCACTATTATACAGACATCGGACGACATGTTTTGCTTCAGCATTCTGGCATTGGTGTTTGGCTGGTAATCATTTTCACGAATAACTGCCTTGATCTTCTTTCTAGCCTTCTCACTTACATCCGCGCGATTGTTGATCACCCTCGATACTGTACCGATACTGTAACCAGATATCCGTGCAATATCTTTGATTGTTTTCATTCCACCACCTTCTATACTTATTTTTGGAAACGTTTTCGTAAACGCTACCGTAAACGTTTCCATTCAACTATATAATATCCCCGGTCTGTAAATTGTCAATAGTTTTTTGAATTTTCAAACTAATATATCAATTCAACAAGAAGAGTATCTATATACGCCCTTACCTCCTCGCGCGATCTGCTGCATACAGCTTTGCGAAAAAGATATACTGCCGGGCTATTTGCTTTTAATTCGGGCTGTGTTATAATCTTTGTTAAAGTAAATTAACGATAGTTCGAAAGCAAGGCAACATATGCTCGATGTATGTCTCGCGGGCACTTCGGGGATGGTTCCCCTCAAGGACCGCTGGCTTACAACTCTATATGCTTCTTCCGACGGACACGCTGTGCTGATCGATTCGGGAGAAGGAACGCAGGTAGCTCTCGCTGCCGCCGGTTGTCATGTCAAAAGGATCGACGCGATATGCATCACCCATTATCACCTTGACCACATAGGCGGGATCGCGGGGCTTCTCCTCGCTATGGGAAACGCCGGAAGAACCGAACCTGTTGATATAATCGGTCCTCCGGGGCTTGTTGAGGTGCTTAAGGGACTTCTCATCATCGCAGTGCCGCCGTTTGACGTGACGTGCTATCAGGTAGTCGGATCAGACGAAGTGATATGTCGCGCCGGCAAGATAGAGATCAGGGCATTCAGCGCGGATCATGTAGTCCCCTGCTTAGGATATACGCTGACACTTCCAAGAAAGCCCAAATTCGATCCGGAAAAAGCACTTGAGAACGATATCCCGATCGAAGCCTGGTCACTGCTCCAAAAAGGTGATTCGGTCAAGATCGGAGACAGGATCGTTGATCCTTCACTGGTTCTGGGAGAAGAAAGAAAAGGTCTGAAACTCCTCTACTCCACCGACACCAGACCGACTGACACTATCGTCGAGATGGGAAAAGGCGCGGATCTCATGATCCTGGAGGGAGAATACGGTACGACAGACAAGATAGACAGAGCCATAAAGTGGGGTCACATGACATTCCCTGAGGCAGCAGAACTCGCAAAAAGATCCGGCGCAAAAGAACTCTGGCTTACACATTTCAGCCAGTCGATGCCGGATCCGGAGGAATATCTCGAGAATGCAGCAGCGATATTCCCAAATACAGTAATAGGATATGACGGGATCAGGAAAACACTCGCATTTGAAGATTAGGCAGCATACCGTAAGCGGTATCCCGGTCAGATATAAACCGTTTCAAATGTTTTATCGAAAGGAAAACCATTCATGGGACCTGAACCAAAAGTACGCGAATCAGCCGAAGATTATCTTGAGGCAATGCTGATGCTCAAACAGGAGCGCGGATATGTCAGAGCCGTCGATGTCGCAAACCATCTTGGCGTCACCAAACCAAGCGTTTCTTACGCTACAAAAAGACTCAAAGAAGAAGGTCATCTGTACGTTGATGAATATGGCATGATCCAGCTGACAGACTCCGGCCTTGCCATAGCAAAAAGAATCTACGAAAGACATACAGTACTCGCGGGCCTTTTCGAGAGCCTGGGTGTATCACCGGAAGTCGCTCTTGAAGATGCCTGCAAAGTCGAGCACGATCTCAGCGAAGAAACCTTCGCAGCAATCAAAAAACACGCAAAAGAAAAAGGCGCGATCTGATAATCGCGCCAAAAACCCATACCGTTTGAATAACTGTTATTCTACCGCGAGCACCGTATAGTCTTTTGCTTCTACGGCCTGCTTCAGCACATCGTCCGGAACATCCTGAGTCATCGTGACTACGGCTGTTCCTTTTTCATGGCTGACATCCGCGGAAGCTACGCCTTCAAGAGCCTCAAGGCTCTTTTTTACTGTTGCTTCACAGTGCATGCACATCATTCCTTCGATTTTCATTGTCTTTTCCATGATATCCTCCTCTGTTAATTCCGCGGATGCGGCTTTGTTATACTGATTATCCTCTGCGGCTTCCGATATGCCCGCCGGGGCGGCGTGCGCCGTTTTTATCTTTTTATCTTTTGATGGATCGTGTATATTTATAAGGTTCAACCTGAGCGCGTTCGTGACCACAAAGAAGCTCGAAAGGCTCATCGCCGCCGCCCCGAACATCGGGTTCATCGCCCATCCGAACAGATGGATGTACGCGCCTGCCGCGAGCGGTATCCCGATCACGTTATAGAAGAATGCCCAGAACAGGTTTTGGTGGATGTTTCTGAGTGTCGCCCGGCTGAGCCTGACAGCTGCGGCTACGTCGCTTAACCTGCTGTTCATCAGGACTACATTTGCAGCGTCTATCGCTACGTCCGCGCCTGCGCCGATTGCGATACCCATGTCCGCTCTCGTAAGAGCCGGCGCATCGTTTATACCGTCCCCGACCATAGCGACCTTTCCGGTCTTCTGGAGTTCCCTGATGACGCTTTCTTTTCCGTCCGGAAGAACTCCCGCAATAACATCGTCTACCCCTGCCTGTTCTCCTATTGCGCGGGCAGTTTTCTCGTTGTCGCCCGTAAGCATCACGACTCTCACGCCCATATTTTTGAGCTGAGCTATCGCCTCCGCGCTGTCTTCCTTGATAGTGTCGGCAACCGCGATCATTCCGCGGTATTCGTCACCTTCCGAGAAGAACAGACACGTTTTTCCTTCGTCAGACAGTTTTCCGAACAAAGCCTTCCCGGCACCGTTCACACTCACCCTCTTCTCAATGAAGGCCATATTACCGCCGCAGATCTCTTTTCCGTTCCGTACAGCACGTACTCCCGAACCTGATTCAGCCCTGAAACCCGCGATTTCATCCACTGTTACCGCGTCCAGTTCAGCCCTTGCGACTATCGCTCTCGCAAGCGGATGCTCGCTCGGTTTTTCGAGCGCATACGCTAGTCTCATAAGATCAAACTCGTCGGTACCTTCAGCCGGATAAATGCCGGTTACCTGGGGCTCACCCTTTGTTATTGTACCTGTTTTATCGAGCGCTATCACAGATATCCTGCCGGTCTCTTCTATAGAAGCCGCTGTCTTGAACAGAATGCCATTTTTGGCTCCGACACCGGATCCGACCATGATTGCGACCGGCGTCGCAAGTCCGAGTGCGCACGGACAGCTGATGACCAGTACCGAAATAGCCCTGGCAAGCGCATATCCTGCCGTCTGCCCCACAAGGAGCCAGATGATCGCGGTTACGACTGCGATGCCTATCACCGCGGGAACGAATACGCCCGCGACCTTGTCCGCTATCTTGGCGATCGGCGCCTTTGTTGCGGCGGCGTCGCTTACCATTTTGATGATCTGAGAAAGCGTGGTGTCCTGCCCTACTCTCGTTGCTTCTGCCCTGAAATATCCGGACATGTTGGTAGTCGCTGCCGAAACCGGGTCGCCCGCTGTTTTGTCTACCGGAATGCTCTCGCCTGTCAGCGCGGACTCGTCGACCGCAGTCGATCCTTCCGTTATTATCCCGTCGACCGGAACGTTCTCACCCGGCCTTACGACAAATATATCTCCCTGCCTGACCTGCGCGACCGGAACTTCACGTTCCTCACCGTCTCTCACGACA
Organism: Eubacterium sp.; assembly: GCA_017419895.1. Lineage (GTDB taxonomy): Bacteria > Bacillota > Clostridia > Peptostreptococcales > Anaerovoracaceae > Aminicella. Next base: position 4,521 of record JAFOKI010000192.1, read on the forward strand.
ACCGCCGTATCAGGCGCGAGTTTCATCAAGCCTTTCAGCGCATCGGTCGTCCTGCCCTTTGACATAGCCTCGAGCATCTTGCCAACCGTGATCAAAGTCACTATCATCGCGGCAGATTCAAAATAGAATTCGTGCATATCTGTCATGACGGCGGCGTCATTACCCGCAAGGACATGTCCCGTCATCCTGAACAGTACAAAGGTACTCCAGCAGAAACTCGCCATGGATCCCATCGCTACAAGCGTATCCATGTTCGGCGCTCCGTGGATCAGCCCTTTAAACCCGCTGACAAAGAACTTCTGGTTTATCACCATCACTATCCCGGCGAGCAGGAGCTGCACAAGTCCCATAGCGACGTGATTCCCTTCCAGGAATCCCGGCAGAGGAAAACCGAACATCATATGCCCCATCGAAACGTACATAAGTACGATCAGGAAACCCAGTGATGCTATCAGGCGTTTTTTCAGTACCGGTGTCTCGTGGTCTTCAAGCGCGGCTTCTTCCGCAGCATAAAGACTTCCTGAAGCCCCGGCGCCGCCCGTATCAGGTTTAGCTTTAGGCGCTGCTCCGTATCCTGCATTTTCAACAGCTTTTATGATATCGCCTGCCGAAGCAGTCCCCTCAACTCCCATGGAATTAGTAAGAAGACTCACTGAGCATGACTCTACTCCCGGTACTTTTGATACCGCTTTTTCCACGCGTGCCTGGCATGCCGCGCAGCTCATCCCTGTTACAGTATATTGATCCATTCCGTCTCCATCCGAGATAATTAAACGCTCTTAACTTAAAATTATATACCACTTGCACGAACAGTTCAATCAAAGAAAAGGCGCGGGCTCTGCCCGCGCCGCTTTGTTCTTTTGGTCTGCCGCAAAAGTGCCGGAAGCTTGGATCAGCCTTTTACGTTGAATGCTCCCATTCCTGCGTAAACTGCCGCGTCACCGAGTTCTTCTTCGATTCTGAGAAGCTGGTTGTATTTAGCAACACGCTCGGATCTTCCCGGAGCTCCGGTCTTGATCTGTCCGGCATTCATCGCAACTACGAGGTCTGCGATCGTAACGTCCTCAGTCTCACCGGAACGATGGGAAACGACTGCTGTGTAACCGGCTTTGTTTGCCATCTTGATGGCATTGAGTGTCTCTGAAACAGTACCGATCTGGTTAAGTTTGATCAGGATAGAGTTCGCGCATCCGAGCTCGATACCCTTGGAGAGTCTCTTGGTGTTTGTAACAAAGAGGTCGTCTCCGACGAGCTGGATCTTGCCGCCGAGTTCATCCGTAAGAAGTTTCCAGCCTTCCCAGTCTTCTTCATCAAGTCCGTCCTCGAGAGAGATGATCGGATATTTCTCAGCAAGGCTCTTCCAGTGAGCTACGAGTTCAGCAGATGTGAATTTTCTTCCGCTCTTGGGCTGTACATACTCACCCTTCTTGCTTCCTTTCCATTCGCTTGCTGCAGCGTCGATAGCGAGTTTGAAGTCTTTTCCGGGCTCGTATCCGCACTCTTTGATAGCTCTCAGGATGTATTCGATCGTCTCTTCATCCGTCGAAAGGTTCGGAGCATATCCGCCCTCGTCGCCTACGGATGTAGCATAGTTCTCAGCCTTAAGGATGGAAGCGAGTTTGTGATAAACCTCTGTGCACCATCTGAGTCCTTCTCTGAAAGTCGGAGCGCCTACCGGCATGATCATGAATTCCTGTGTATCAACGGTATTTCCTGCGTGAGCTCCGCCGTTCAGGATATTCATCATCGGTACAGGAAGTGTGCATCCGTTTACTCCGCCGATGAATCTGTAAAGAGGAATATCGAGAGCCTGGGCTGCAGCCTTTGCGCAAGCCATGGATACCGCGAGTATAGCGTTTGCTCCGAATTTGGATTTATCTTCTGTTCCGTCAGCTTCGATCATGGCACGGTCAACAGCGTATGTATCTGTTGCATCCATTCCCGTGATTACTTCAGCAATGTCGACGTTGACGTATTTAACAGCTTTCTGTACGCCTTTTCCGCCGTAGCGGGCTTTGTCGCCGTCTCTGAGTTCGAGAGCCTCGAATTCACCTGTGGACGCTCCTGACGGAGAAGCAGCTCTTCCTACTGCTCCGGAAACCAGTCTTACCTCAGCTTCTACCGTAGGATTTCCTCTGGAGTCGATGATCTCTCTGCCGATAACTGACTCGATCTCATAATAATTCATCATAATATTTGCTTCCTTTCTATACTAATCGACCCTGTTACAATCGATCATATCTATAACCTTATATATTATACCACAATTATCGCAATACACAAAAACGTATCGACTCATTTCCGGCTCATTGCATGTCCGAAAGGATCGCTTCTATGATACCTTTTGCGTCCCCTATCACCGCGATATCCGCGTATCTCATTATCGGCGCGTTTTCGTCTTTTGTAACGGCTATCACATGTTTGCTTCCTGACATACCTGCCGTATGCGGCGTCTGCCCGGAAATGCCGAATGATACATAGAGTTCCGGAGCCACGGTCTTGCCCGATTGTCCGATGATTTCGCTTTCGTCAGCCCATCCGTAGGATACTACCGGAGTCGTCGCGCCTACCGCCGCACCGAGCTTTGCCGCGAGATTTCTAAGCGCTGCGAACCCGTCCGCGTCCTGAAGACCACTGCCGCCCGCCAGTACCACGGCTGCGGATTCAAGGTTTGGAGCGGCTTTGCCTACGGAGCCGAAAGACACCCCGAAAAGTTCCATGGCTTTGACAAGCTTTCCAGCCGCTGCTGCCGGATCGTCCTCACGGATGACCAATGCTGCCTTGCCGGCTTTGTCAGCTCCGTCAAACCTGTCCTCGTCAAAGCGCCTGCCAAGTATACCGCGAGCTATCACCATGCGCTGAATCTCGTTAGTTCCCTCGCCGATCTGATAGATCTTGGCATCCCGGTAAAGCTTTTCCACCGGATAATCCCTGCTGTACCCATAGCCCGCGAGTATCTGGACGGCTTCGGTCGCGCAGAATACCGCCGCATCCGATGCCGCGCATTTCGCCGACGCTGAGATCATGGTATGCTTTTCCCCTTTCTTCAGCAGGTGTATCGCCTGCTGAGTGAGCTGCCTCGCGCCTTCGATCTTGATCCACATATCCGCAAGTTTGAACTGAATCGCCTGATTGGCAGCGATCGGCTTGCCGAACTGCTCGCGGGCGAGCGAGTACTTTGCCGCCTCTTCCATCGCGCTCCTGGCAGTCCCGATAGCTGTCGCAGCCATCCAGATACGGCCGACATCGAGCGATTTCATCGCTATCTTAAAGCCGTCTCCGATTTTTCCTATAATGTTTTTTTCCGGCACAAAGACATGGTCAAAAATCACATCCCTCGTGTCGCTCGTCCTGATGCCGAGTTTGTCTTCTTTTCTTGACAGGATCACCCCGGGTGAGTCCGCGGGAACGTAAAAAGCCGTCATTTTCCGTTTCCTGTCATGCTTGTCGGTATTCGCGAACACCACAAAATAGCCGGCAGTAAGCGCATTAGTTATCATCGTCTTTACGCCGTTTATAACAAAGCCGCCTTCAGCCCGCTCCGCGTCCACGTTCCCGTTCATCGCGTCGCTCCCGGCACCCGCGTCCGTCAGCGCAAAGGCGCCTTGTTTCCCCTGCTTCATCAGACGGACCGCGTCCAGCGTTATTTCCCGGGTCGCATGATCCATGACCGCATGGAACGATAGCCCGCTCGTCATGTATGTGATGCCCATCGCCGCATCGACAGCCGCTATCTCCTCAAGCATCGCCGCGCAGACAACCGGATCGAGCCCGGGACCGCCAAGTTCCTCCGGTATGAAGAACTCATTGAACCCCTGCGCGTTCGCCTTTTCATATATCTCATACGGCCACTCGCCGGAAACGTCGTACGGCTTGATCTGCTCCTTTACCTCCGCTTCGCAGAAAGCCTTCACGCTCCCGACCAGTATTCTGTCATTCTCCGAAATGTTATACGCCATAGTTATATCCTTTTTATCAGTTGAAGCTATTTCTGCTGCCGCTCCGGCAGACAGCTGCCTGCAGTAAATACCGTCCGCTGTACCTCGCGGGCAGACGGCTTTGTTCAATCAAAAGTCGGCGACCTGTCAGTCAGCCGCTCCGGTTTATTAAAATGCCCGTCTGTATATTCAGCCCTGAAGAGCACACAGTTTGCTGTCGGCACATTCCAGTATTCTTTCCCGCCGATCACCGTAAGGAGCGCATGCATCGCCATGCCGTGCGAAGCTACGAAAATCGTTGAATCTGCTTGGTTCTCCGCAACCAGATCATTCAAAAAAGCCTCTGCGCGCGCCAACAAATGATCATGCGTTTCAGCTCCCGGAACCGGAGGATTGTTCCACGGATCCTCGATAAAAGCACGCTCTTCATCTGTGATTGTCTCAAATACAACACCTTCAAGCGGGCCGAAACCGATTTCCTTAAGCCTGTCATCTGTTTTGATCATATCGGCACTGAACCCGGTCGCGATCCTTGCCGTTTCAAAAGCCCTCTTGAGCGGGCTCGAATAGACGCGGTCAAACTTGAGACCGTGTTCTCTTATCCGCTCG
>JAFOKI010000193.1 GCA_017419895.1 Eubacterium sp.
CCGAAGCCCACGACGAGCACACGTTTTCCTCTTACATTATCGAGATTTGACATAACGCCGTCCTCCTTTCTGTTCCTGCTTTATATTGTCATATCCTGGTGAGAATGAACGCGACCGCGCAGCACGCGCACGCTATTCCCCAGAACATCGTTACTACTTTTGTTTCTTTCATGCCGCCGAGCTCGAAATGATGATGTATCGGTGACATTCTGAACACTCTCTTTCCCGTTGTCTGAAAAGATATTACCTGGATTATCACGGATGCGGATTCCATAACATATACAAATCCCGCTATCGGGATCAGCAGTTCTGTCTTTGTCAGAATCACAGCTGCTGTAAGCCCCGCTCCGAGAGCCATGGAACCGGTATCGCCCATGAATATCTTTGCTGGATAATGATTGAATAACAGAAAACCGAGGCACGCGCCGCATATCGCGAAGCAGAACACCGCACTCGCTTTTCCGTCGGTACCCGGAGCAAAAAGCCCCTGCATCGTAGATATGATCACACCGAAGAACATGGCGACTATCGCAGTCACACCTCCGCAAAGCCCGTCGAGCCCGTCCGTAAGATTAACGCTGTTCGCCATGGCCACCATGACAAAGACTATAAACGGGATGTACAGCGCCCCAAAATCGACATCGCCGATGACAGGTATCCATACCATGCTCCCATGCGCAGTAAACCTCATCACATAAACCGCAAGCAGTACCGCAAAAAGCACCTGAAGCGCGAGTTTCTGCCACGCTCTGAGGCCGAGATTGTGTTTTTTAGCCACCTTTATGAAGTCGTCCAGAAAACCGATCAGTCCGAACAGAAGTCCAGCGACAACTATGATGACCATGTCGGCCATATTCGCGCCTGTAACGATCCCGCATACGATCGCAGCCGCCATGATGCCGGCATAAATCGCGACTCCACCCATGGTCGGGGTTCCCTGTTTGGACATATGGGACTCCGGCCCTTCCTCACGGATGAACTGCCCAAACTGTTTTTTTCTGAGATACGGGATCTCGATTTTCGTGAAAAGTGCCGTCAGCACGAATGCCAAAACGATGGTTAAAAGTCCTGATGTAAAATGCATGTCACTCTCCGAATACTATTACCTTAGCGTTTCCTATACCTGTCGAATTGGATCCCTTGAGAAGCACCACGTCACCTTCCGCGAACACAACGTCTGCCGCGTTCTTCATTTCATCGAGAGATCCATAAGTGAATATACCAAGCGGCTTAACTCTTCCGGCCGCCGCTGCTTCTGCTTCCGCTCCGGAGGCTATCGCTCTCGCCTTTTCACCGACTGTCATGAGAATATCTATGTCCGTATGCGCCGCGGCTGCTCCAACATTTTTGTGGAGCGTCTCGGAATCGCTCCCGAGTTCGTTCATGTCAGCGAGGATAGCGATTTTCCTTTTGCCGTTCGAATTGGCGAGCGTCTTAACGGCCGATATCATCGAATCCGGAGCCGCGTTGTATGAATCGTCGATCACCGTGATTCCGCCGCGCTCCTCTGTTCTGAGGCGGCTCCCTGTTATGTCAAGATTCCTAAGACCGTTCTGAGCCTGATCGATGTCTATCCCAAACTCACTTGCCGCCGCGATCGCGAGGGCTGCATTGACGGCATTGTGTTCACCGGCGACCGGAAGCTCGATTTTCCTGCTCGTTCCATCATGCGTCAGAATGAATTCCGTCCCTGTGAGTCCGTGTTCTTTCACCCCGCTCACTTGCCAGTCGAAGTCATCTTCGTATCCGACAGTCACGATCCTGAAATCGCCTTCTATACCGTCCTTCGACAGCATGTCATTCGACGCGTTGATCACGAGCACATTAGAGCTGTCCATGAAATCGGTGATTTCGAGTTTGGCCGCGCGGATGCCTTCTCTTCCGTTTTCGAAGAATTCTATATGCGACACACCGATATTGGTGATCACAGCTACTTCGGGTCTGACTATGTTTGTAACGCGGTGTATTTCACCCGCGTGATCCATGCCTTCTTCAAAAACTCCTGCCTGCACTCCTTCTTCAAATGAGAACACCGTAATCGGTACTCCAACCTGATTATTGAAATTCTTGATAGGTTTTCCGGTCACATATTTCTCGGACATGATGTAGTACAGCATATCCCTTGTTGTCGTCTTTCCGACGCTTCCTGTGACCGCGACTCTCCTTATATCCAGCTTTTCAAGGCAATGCTTGGCAAGCGCCTGCATAGCATCGAGCGTATCTTCAACGAGGATCACGTTAGCGCCTTCAGGCGCTTTGTCCGGTTCGGACACCATGAAATCCCTGCAGCCGTTTTCGAAAGCCTGAGGTATGAACCGGTGCGCGTCGTGATTCTCGCCTATGAGAGGTATGAACAAAGCACCGCCTCCGGCTTCTCTCGAATCCGTACAGACACTTGTGACAATGCCTCCGGGTCCACCCGATATAAAACGCCCGTTAACCGCTTCTGCTATTTCACTGATCGCTATAGGTACCATGTCCTACTCCTTATAGATGTATATCGTCGTATTTCTTTCAACCACAGTTCCCGGCTTTGGATACTGGTCTACTACCTCAAAATTCTCTGCGGTTGTTCCGGCCGGTACCACTTCACAGCTGAGGCCGATACCGTTCAGGCTGGATCTCGCCGCTGATGATTTCATTCCTACCACATCAGGAACCTGTACCATACCGGCGCTGTTCGCCGTTTCCTGCTCGTTCGTGTATTTCGGATCAATCTCGAGATACGGAAGCGCGTTCTCCAAAAACTCTTTTGCGATAGGCGCGGCGACCATGCTTCCCGTATTTGATCCTTTTGGTTTTTCCACTATGGCGAGCACCGTTATCCTGGGATCATCCATCGGAGCCATGCCGAGGAACGAAGAATATGTACTGCTCGTGTATTTCCCGTTCTCCGCAATGTTGGCTGTACCGGTCTTTCCTCCGATCCTGTATCCATCTATCTTCGCGTTTCCGCCTCCGCCTTCCGCTACGACGTATTCCATTATGTCGCACATCTCGGAAGCGGTTTTTTCGGATATCACCTGACGGACTTCTTCCGTCTCGATTTCTTTTACTATGTTTCCGTCCTGGTCAGTGATCTTTTTCACTACCCTGGGCTTCATGATAATGCCTTTGTTGCCGATCGCGTTCACCGCCGTCAGAAGCTGGATCGGAGTCACCGCGATTCCCTGCCCGTAAGACATAGTAGCAAGATCTACATTGGTCAGATCGCTTATCGGTCTTATGAGCGCTTTTTCTTCGCCCGGAAGCTCGATGTGCGTTTTGTCACTGAAACCGAACATGTCTATGTAGTTATAGAATTTCTCGGCTCCGAGTCTCATGACGAGTTCCACCTGCACGGGGTTGCACGAGTTTCCGACTGCTTCGACGAGGTTTTCTTTGCCATGGCCAACATGCCAGCAGTGCAGTATCACGCCGTCAACATTGATCCAGCCCACGTCGTTGAACTTGTCTTTCGGAGTGGTCACGCCTTCCTCGAGAGAGGCTGATGTCGTTATCAGTTTGAACGTAGAACCCGGCTCGTACAGATTGCTGATCAGCGGATTCTTCCACATCTCGCTGAGGTACGCAGTCTGTTCTTTCCCGTCCATCTTGTCGAATTTCTTTTTGTCTTTTTCGTTGATTGGTTCCGTCGCGTTGTTGGAGTCATAAGAACCGGTGCATGCCATCGCCAGAACGTCTCCCGTGGTGGGATCCATGGCGAGGAACATTACCCTTGAGGCTTTCGTTTTCTTGAGCCCCGTTTCAATAGCCTGCTCGGCGTAATGCTGGAGTACTTCGTCCAGCGTAAGAGTAATATTGTAACCGTCTGTCGCATTGTAGTATCTTTTGCTGCCGTAAGCCAGAGTGTTGCCGTTTACGTCTGTATCCTGCACCCAGCGCCCCGGGATGCCGCTCAGGTAATTATTGTATGTCGATTCAATGCCTGTACGGCCTTCGTTGTCATCATTCACGCTTCCGAGAAGCTGCGACAGCGATGTGCCGAACGGATAGTATCGCTTTGTACCTTTCGCTATCGAGACGCCGTTTATCTCCATGTCCTTGATCTTTTCACATGTATCATTCTCCTGGTATTTGGCGATCTGGATGAGCGTCTGACTCGAACCGAAATCTGCCTTGAGTTCTTCTGAACTCATATCCAGGAGTGAAGCGAGTTTCTGGGCTATCTCGTTCTGTTTTTCGTCATTGGGATACGCATCCCTCAAATCGCCCGGTCTCAGCCAGATCGAATAGCAGGTCGCGCTCGTAGCGAGCTCATTACCGTTCCTGTCGTAGATATTTCCGCGTTTCGCTTCCAGTGGGATATCACTTGTTTGCTGTTCTATTGCCATCTGCCTGTATTCGTCCGCGCGGACCACCTGTATCCATGCCGTGCGCACAGAAAGAACAGCCAGAAGGACCGAGATTATGGCGAATGCAATCAGTATTCTTTTCTTGTTATTGGTCGGAACTCCGTTCATGATTTGCCTCAATTAACGAAAACAGCCGGACATGTATCCGCCCGGCATTTTTCTGAATATACTTTTATAAGCTTCAGCTCCCCGCATAAGCCTCTCTCCTGAGCACCGCCGCGAAGTTCTGTTCCGGCGCGTCATTTTCGGTTATGTAAACACACTCGTCAGGTGTCGGATAGACCATGCCGAGATCTCTTTTCGCCACCGATTCCAGGTGGTCTATGTTGTTTGCCGATTTTATCTTGACGCTGAGTGTGTCGACTTCGCCCTGGAGCGCTTCATTCTGTTTTATCAGTATATTGTTCTCATGTCTGAGTTCGGCGGCGAGCGCTGTCATTACGACCGTCGCTATCAGAATGAACCCGATAAGCATTATTCCGACTAACACTTTCTTTCTTTCGGCGGCTCTCATTTTCTCTCACTCCCGTTTGTTATATCTTTTCAAGTACCCTGAGCTTTGCGCTTCTTGCTCTCGGGTTCTCCTCGAGCTCGCGGCCTCCGGGCACTATGGGTTTCTTTGTTATGCGTCTTGCGTCCGGCACATTTCCGCATACGCACACCGGGAATCCCGGTGGACAAGTACATGGGTTTTCGTGCTTAGCGAACGCTTTTTTAACTATCCTGTCTTCCAGCGAGTGGAATGTTATAATCGCTAGCCTTCCGCCCGGCGCGAGGACTTTTATAAACGACTCGACTGCTCTCTCGAGACCTCCGAGTTCATCGTTGACCTCTATCCTGATCGCCTGGAATGTTCTCTTGGCCGGGTGCGGTCCTTCGCGTCTTGCCGAAGCCGGTACGGCAGCTTTTATTATGTCCACGAGTTCGAATGTTGTTCCGATCTCTTTCTTTCGTCTGTTTTCGGCTATGAACGACGCGATTCTTGAAGCCCAACGCTCTTCGCCGTATTCTTTTATGATCCTTGTCAGCTCGTCCCTGCTGTAGGTGTTCACCACGTCCGCCGCGGTGAGTCCGTCCGCGCTGTCCATCCTCATATCGAGCGGCGCGTCATGCATGTACGAGAATCCTCTCTCAGGATTATCCAGCTGGAATGACGAAACTCCCAAATCGAGAAGCGCTCCGTCAAGAGCCGGTATATCGTGCTTTCTCAGCACCTGCTCTATATCCGCGTAATTGCTCTTCTCAAGAATCACCCGCGCCTTTACGCCCTCCAGCCTCGGAGCGGCTGCGTCCAGCGCGTCCTGATCTCTGTCTATTCCCAGGAACAGGCCTTCATCCGACAAAGCTTCACATACCGCTCTCGCGTGTCCGGCTCCACCGAGCGTGCCGTCCGCGTATATGCCGTCCGGCTTGATCGCAAGCGCTTCCACACATTCATCCAGCAGTACAGGTCTATGTGAGAATTCCATATCCGCCACCTGCTAGAAGTCGTAGCCTTCAGTGATCCCGGCGTATTTCTCGTGACTGAAGCTGAATTCTTCGACGTCAGCATCGCTGTCCCATGTTGCCTTGCTCCAGACCTCGATTTTATTCGTCGCGCCTACGGTCACTACATCCTTTTTGATATTGAGATCTCTGATAAACCCCTGAGGCAGCACCACTCTTCCCTGCTTATCGACTTCTGTATTGACAGCGTTTTTGGAGATGGTCCTCAGGATAGCCCTGGATTCCTTTTTGCTTTCACGGAGGGAACTCATGATGTGCATCATTCTTTCATTCCAAGCCTGCTCGGGATAGATCTCTATGCATGGATCAACACCCTTGGCCAGAATGCACTTCTGCCCGAGTTCGTCGCGCATTTTCGACGGGATTATCAGTCTGTTCCTGTCGTCTATTGAGTTGTTATACTCGCCTACGAACATCTGAGTAGAATCCTCCTTAATACTGTCTCCATTTTACTCCATCATACTCCATTTCGCAACCACTTTATTTCTCATTTTTACCGCGAAAACGTTCATATTTCAACGTTTTCGAACGTTTGTTCACGAACCTCCGGCGCTCCCAGACACAAGATATAGTGTTTCATCCTTAGGGCGGCAACTATATATTCCGTCCCAAAATGCATAAAAACAGCATTTTGGGCATAAAAAAACAGCGAAAAAATTTTTCATTTTTTTCGCTGTTTTTCTACTATATTATGCGATCACTGCGTGACCATAGCTCCATATCGCTCCCGGACGCTCCCGGGACACAGTAAGGCGCGCTTTTTTAAGTCAGATCCGCCTTACTCCGATCAGCATTTCGACATTTTTTTCGCCATCGACCTTCGTCTCAAAAGCATGCACTTCCTCGGCATTCGGATCCTTTGCAAGATCCAGCGGCGCATCCGCGTGATAGATCTCGATGTCGGATCCAAGAGTCCCCTCATGCATAAACCTGATATTGACCGACGTGAACACTTTCTTGCCGATATCAGGAATCAACCCCCAGAGGAAATTCGGGTAATAAGTATTGTTCATATGTCCGTTGGTATCGGTATCTTCGTATCTCACGGTCCTGATTCCCGCAGGCTGCATATCCAGACCTGACGGTATTCGGAATTTCTTGGGTATATTCATTTCATGCGGTTCCCCACTCTCATACGTAGAGAAATCTATCGCGTCAGCCGGGACAAGTGTGTTGTTTATGAAATCGACAGAAGCCCACTCGCTGTACCCGCGTACGCAGAGTTCATCTCCCCTCCAGATTTCATAACATCTTCTGAGAGTGGCTCGTTTTGCCGGGTTGCTCCAGGTCCTGACCTCTATCATATCCCCATGCTTAAGCGGAATAAGCATCTCTACAACCATTCTGGTAACGATAAGTGCTATCCCTCTTTCAAGAAGGTCATTATACGAAGGCTTCCTGTCGCTCATCTGGTGGTCTGCCGTTTCCTGCAGATATCTTATTAATTCAGTAGGCCGTATATTCCTGTTTACATCCACATCGTGGAACAACACTTCAAACTGCTTTGTGTACTTCTTCATTTTCAGTCTTTTCTCTTAATCCTTCTAACAAAGCCGCCTGCTGCGGCTCCACCTCTAACAAATATGCCCGGCGGTTCGCCGGGCACCGCTTTGTTTTCAAACTGCCAAAACTTACAGCAGAATGTCCTTCGCTAGCACGTCCAGCACAGCTTTTACCCTGTAGATGTCATCCAGTTCGACATATTCATTAGGTTTGTGCGCAACGCCGAGGTCTCCCGGGCCGTAAGAAATACAGTTGATATTTCCGGTCGTTGCCGCAATAACAGCCGTATCGGTGTAGCCTGCGAACAGACCTTCCTCGACCGTTCCCGTAACCTTTTCCACTGCGTCCTTGACATATTTCAGGAATGGGGAATCCGGATCCTTGGCAATTGGCGGTCTGCCGGAAAGCACATGAACATCAAACGTAACGCCGGGCACCTTTTCCATAGCCTCTGCAACAGCCTCGTGTGCCATTTCGATCGACTTTTTATTGTCGATAGGCGGTACGAGTCTCATGTCGATAAGTACCTCGCATTTCTCGGGAACGATGTTTATATTGAGTCCGCCATTTATGATGCCGTATGTGGCTGCAGTGCGCCCAAGCTCGGCATGCGGCGGGCACGGCGCGATCCTTTTGTTGAAAGCGCTGATGAACTCAGCCATGCCGGATACCGCGTCAATCCCTGTTTCGGGTATACTTGCGTGCGCGCTTTTACCGATCGCGGTGATCTTGAACCACGTTTTGCCCTTATGGGAAACTTTTACTTTGCCTTCTGTCGGTTCATTGTCTAGCACCCACGAATCCTTTGTTACCCAGCCGGCTTCGATGGCTTTGTCGGCGCCGACCATGTCAGCCTCCTCATCTACCGTTGCGATATACATGAATGAGTGTTTCGGGGTTATACCGTTTTCTTTAAGATACTTAGCCATGTCCTTGAATGCCACAAGACTGCAGGCAAGGCCGGATTTCATATCACATGAGCCTCTTCCCCACATTCTGCTGCCTATTATCCTGGCTTCCGTCGGGCTTCCAATATCATCTCTCCAGCCGCCACCGATCGGAACCACGTCCATATGGCACATGAAAACGAGTCGCTCAACATCGTTTTCGCCGGGTATATAAGCAATTATGTTATCTCTTCCGGGAAAAACTTCCTGTCTGTGCATTTCAGCACCGGTCTTCTCCAGATATGAATAGACGAAATCCCCCATTTCTTTTTCAAACGGTCCATCATATGTGCCGGGGTTCTCGCTCTTGATCCGTACCATTTCCTGTGTAAGTCTTACGACTTCATTCTCATGAAATTCCATAAGCCATCCTTTCTTCTACGAGCGCACATTTTCTACTAAACAATATAACAGATTCTGACGAAAAATGGCAAAGAATGTTGCTTTTTTGGCAGTTTCAAACCATTTCGGAGCAGCAGTATACAAAGATTTCAACCCGCAAACAGTAATTTAAAACAGCAATTTCCATTTACGGACAAAGCTTATTTGTGAGCCGCAAATAAATAATCAGCATTTTTATTGTTTGAGTTTGACAATTTTCTGTTTATGGTGCATACTATTGAACAATGGCACTTTTCATAAGTTTAGCCGTGAACATCATAAAACAAGATCAGGCATACAGGAGGATAATATAATGATCACCGGCGCAGACGCAATGGTACGCTGTCTGGAAGAAGAAGGCATCACAAAGATTTTCGGGTATCCGGGCGTAGCCATCGCACCATTTTACGATGGACTTTACAGATCTTCGATCGAACACATACTGGTAAGACAGGAGCAGGCAGCTGGTCACGCAGCGAGCGGATATGCCAGAGTCTCAAGAAAACCTGCAGTATGCTGCACTTCTTCGGGACCCGGCGCAGCCAACCTTATAACCGCGCTGGCTACCGCATATGCGGACAGTATCCCAATCATCGCTATTACAGGCCAGGTATCCAGTGAACTTCTCGGTAAAGACGTTTTTCAGGAAGCAGACATCAGAGGAGCCACTGAATCATTTGTTAAGTACAGTTATCTTGTCAAAGATCCGGATGATATACCCAGGATATTCCGCGAAGCTTTCCATATAGCTTCAACCGGCAGAAAAGGACCGGTTTTGATCGATGTTCCTATTGACATCCAGAACGCGGAGCTCACAAAGGAATTCGCTTATCCTAAAACCATCAAGATCCGCGGTTATAAACCGGATCCCGCTCTCAACAAGCCGCAGCTCAAACGCGTCGTAGAGGCACTGAACGAGGCTGAAAGGCCTCTGATGTGCGTGGGCGGAGGCGCTATCCTCGCTGACAGCGAAAAACAAGTTAGAGCATTCTGCGAAAAGTTCAACATTCCCCTCGTCTCCACAATGATGGGGATCGGAGTTATGCCCAAAAAGCATCCTTTGTATTTCGGAATGCTGGGAAATAACGGTAAACCTTATGCCAACAGAGCCGTCAATCACAGTGACCTTCTGATCGTAGCAGGAGCCCGGCTCGCCGACAGAGCCGTCGCAAACCCGCGCACGCTTGAAAAAAGAGTCCCCGTTATACATATAGACATAGACACCGCCGAGATCGGAAAGAATCTCGGTCCCATGATCCCGTTGGTCGGCAATATCAAGAAGGTGCTTGATCAGCTCATGAAAGAAAACATCAAAAGAACATCGGACGACTGGCTGAACAAGCTGCAGGAAATCAAAACCTCAACAGTAGACAGACGCATTTTCAGCGACGAACTCGTGAACCCGAATTTCCTCGTACAGACGCTCAGCGAGAAGATGGATGATGATGCCATCTATGTCGCGGACGTCGGACAGAACCAGCTCTGGTCCGCAGACAATTATGTCATGAAAAACGGCCGTTTTCTCACCACAGGCGGGATGGGTACTATGGGTTATTCCATACCGGCTGCTATCGGAGCAAAAATGGCAATGCCTAAAAAGCAAGTCGTCGCAGTATGCGGAGACGGTTCATTCCAGATGTCAATGAACGAGATAGCGACAGCAAAAGTCAACGATATCCCGATCAAGATAGTTATCATGAAAAACCGGGTACTGGGACTTGTGCGTGAATATCAATACAACACCTATGAGAAGCGCTACTCCGGAATAGACCTTTATTCCTATCCTCACCACGAAAAAATCGCGGAGGCATACGACATGGATTACTTCCATTGCGACTCGAACGATGAATTAGGCGATGTTATAGACCGCTTCCTTTCATCCGACAAAGCCTCCCTGCTCGTCTGCGATATCGAAACAGAAAACAAGGTCAAATGAGAAAGGAGACAACGCTATGAAAGGCATTTTTTCAGTACTTGTTGAAAACAAAGACGGCGTTCTGTCTCAGATCTCGGGACTGTTCGCCAGAAGAGGCTACAATATAGACAGCCTTGCAGTCGGAGAAACGGAACATCATGACATATCAAGCATGACTATCGTATCTACCGGGGAAGACTGGAAGATCGATCAGATAGAGAAACATCTGAACAAGAAACTTGATGTCATTAAGGTCCGCCGTCTCGACGAACTCGATTCGGTAGCATTGGAAATGATGCTGATCAAGGTTTCGTACAATCAGCAGAACCGCGCCGCGCTTCTCGAAACCTGCCTTGCAACCGGCGCACAAATAATGGTCATGACGCCGAAATACATGCTGATCGAGATACATAACGCACCGGATATGATAGAAAACTTCATCGGCCTGGTTAAGGCTTACGGTATACTTGAAATACAAAGGACCGGAACGATCGCGCTGAGCAAATAACGAACACAAAACGGGGACCGTGACCGGTCCCCGTTTTTATTGCTTTGTTTCAAACTATGCCAAATGTTTTCAGCCTATTTGGCCTGCTTTTTGATCTCTTCCATTCCTCTATGGAGAGCCTCTATGTTGAGAGGAACGAGCTGCGGTTTCTTGACACCGAACATAGCTTTGATCATCTCAACAACTGTTTCAGCATGAACGATACCCGTTGCCTGTACGTATGCGCCCATCATTACCATGTTCGCGACTTTCAGGTTACCGAGCTCACTCGCGATATCGACACAAGGTACATAGTAAGCGTTGACATCTGTCCTCGTTACTTTGTCCTCAACTACCGAGCTGTTGACGAAGATGTTTCCGCCCTTTACAACTCTCGGCTCGAATTTGAGGAGAGAAGGCTTGTTCATCGCGATCAGGTCTGTCGGATAATTGAATACCGGGGAACCGATCGGCTCATCGGAAATGACCACGCTGCAGTTCGCCGTGCCGCCTCTCATTTCAGGACCGTACGACGGAGCCCATGTGACTTCAAGCCCTTCATTCATTCCTGCTTCTATCAGGGATTTTCCCACTGCGAGAACGCCCTGGCCTCCGAATCCGGAGATACAAATTTCACTCTTCATTATGGCGCTCCTTTCTTTACTCAGCGGTTTTATCTTTCACGACACCAAGCGGATAGTACGGAATCATGTTTTCCGTAAGCCACTTGTTCGCATCGATCGGCGAAAGTCCCCAGTTGGTCGGACATGTCGAGAGTACTTCTATGAAAGTGAATCCCGCACCCTGCATCTGGAGTTCAAATGCCTTTTTAATAGCCTTTTTGGCCTTGTTGAGATTCGGAATATCCTTAACGCAGACTCTCTCCGCGTATGCAACACCGTCGAGCGTCGACAGGAGTTCAGCGACTCTAATCGGTTTTCCGGCCTGCTCTACAGTTCTTCCGAACGGGCTTGTCGTTGTCTTCTGTCCGATGAGCGATGTAGGAGCCATCTGACCGCCCGTCATTCCGTAAATAGCGTTGTTTACGAAAATCGTCGTGAATTTTTCGCCTCTCATTGCGGCGTGTACGATCTCGGCAGCTCCGATGGAAGCGAGGTCGCCGTCACCCTGATACGTGAATACCGGCTGGTCCGGATGTGTCCTCTTGATCGATGTCGCTACTGCGGGAGCGCGTCCGTGAGCGGCATTGAACATGTCGCAGGCAAAATACTTGTCCGCGAATACCGCGCAGCCTACCGGGCATACGCCGATCGCCGTTTCGATCATATCAAGTTCTTCAAGAACTTCAGCCACGAGTTTGTGGATTATACCGTGGTGGCATCCCGGGCAGTAATGAAGTTCAACATCCGTAAGTCCTTTTGATTTCTGATATACGACTGCCATATTACTTACCCTCCTCTATAAGTTCCATAACCTTTTCGGAAATCTCCTCTACCGTCGGGATCATACCGCCGGTACGTCCGAAGAATGCTACGGGTTTAGCTCCCGCGACAGACATCTTGACGTCGTCGAGCATCTGGCCTCTGCTCATCTCGACACAAAGGATATGCTTTACATTGTCCTTCATCGCGAGTTCGTGGAGAGCTTCCTCCGGATACGGCCACAGGACCTGAGGTCTGAACAGACCGACTTTTACTCCCTGAGCCCTGAGCTGTCTTACAACAGAGAGGGAGATACGGGCAGGTGTTCCGTAAGCTACAATGACGACTTCCGCGTCATCACAGTTTACTTCCTCGTATCTGACTTCGTTTGCTTTCATGAGCTGGGCCTTCTTCTCAAGATATTCATTGAATACCTCGTCGTCTTCCGGCTCAGCAAAGATCGTCTTGATCACGTGATGCTTTTCCGCGCCGTGACGTCCGCAGGCAGCCCATTCTTCTTTCGATGGAAGCTCGCGCTTGGGAACCTCTCTCCATTCGATGGGCTCCATCATCTGACCGATAAGTCCGTCTACGAGAACGAAGCACGGATTTCTGTACTGGTCAGCAATATCGAATGCTTCCTGGATAAAATCTACTGCTTCCTGCATGTTTGCCGGAGCAAGTACAACACACGGGTGGTCTCCGCTCGCGCCGCCCTTTACCATCTGATAATAGTCCGCCTGTCCGGGCTGGATAGTTCCAAGTCCCGGGCCGCCTCTCATGCAGTTCATGAGAACGCACGGTACTTCAGCGCCTACCAGATAAGAGATACCTTCCTGCATGAGCGAAACGCCAAGAGAAGAAGATGATGACATTACTCTCTTGCCTGTCCCGCCTGCACCATAAAGCATATTGATGGTTGCGACCTCAGATTCCGTCTGAAGGAAAACACGGCCGACTTCCGGCATACGCTTTGACATATATTCAGGAATCTCACTCTGCGGTGTGATAGGGTATCCGAAATACGCGTCGCAGCCGGCTTTGATGGCAGCTTCGGCCATCGCTTCATTACCTTTCCAAAGCTCTTTCTTTGCCATTTCAGTCCCCTTTCTAAAACTTCTCGACCGTTATGATCGAATCAGGACAGATCTTTGCGCAGCTCGCGCACGCGATACACTGCGTGATGTCCGTGACTCCTGCGGGATGATATCCCTTGCGGTTCGTCGCGTTCATATCGAGTTCGACGATCTTCTTGGGACATACAGCGACACAAAGTCCGCATCCCTTGCAGCGATCAACGTTAAACGTTACTTTCGCTTCCATGCATTGAACCTCCTCTGATACTACAATATTACAATTACTCCCATGGCTTTTTCATATATATATCGATAGGAAACACATCTCCGGGATCCACACCGGAAACGAGCCTCCGCACAGCGGTGTGACACACGACCGGAAGCCCCGTAAGTTCAGAAACTTTCGATGAAAGTTCCCGACCCTCTGCCAGTTCTTCCTCCGTTGTTTCACCGCAAAGATGCGTATTATCGATTATGCCCGTAGCTTCGATCCTGCACGCTGCTTCTATTGCTCTGATATACGATACTGCCGCCTCCGGCGTTGCCGTCTGCGGTCTGTTCGCGTTCACAACAACAAAGAGTTCATGCGGGACATTTTTGATCATGTCGCTGTATCTCCCGAGCACTCTGGCCCCGACCGGATCACCGCCGACATCGAAAATCGCAAACAGCTCCGGATCGTCAAAAGCCGCGTAAATGTCTCCGGGAAGAGCGGGTATATCTGCGTTTTGTATCGTCTGCGCGCTTGTTATTACCCTAATACCTTTTTCCTCAAAAAGATTTTTCTTTTCTCTGGAACGAAAATACGGATTCACGATATCGATGTCAATTATAGCCATCTTTCTGTCCGAATCCGCGTAAGCAAGCGCCAGGTTGACCGCAAATTCGGTCTTTCCGCTGCCGTAGTGCCCTGTTACCAAAACGATTTTGGCACTGTCCATTCTGTTTTTTAGTTCTTCCGGAATATATGACATAGTGCTCTTTGTACTTTCTCCGATACATCTTTCTTTAAGAATACTTTATACAGCGTTTAATGTCAATAAATTGTGCGCGAGTATATGAGAAAAGCGCAAGTATACATGTTTTTTTGTGAAAGACAACAAAATACATTCCTCCTTTTGTTGCCTCAATCTAAATTTATTCCGTCTGCGGCAGATGCCTTATTCTCAAAAACTTTTTACTTGAAATTGTATTCACAAACATATATAATTACATGCGTATCACGAACATTTTCGGCAGCTTTGTATCGATTGGCTTTGTTAGTGCAGCAACGATGGACAATTATGAATACAATTGCTCATACGCCAAGTATGCCGATATCCCCGAATAAGAAAGAGGTACCCGGATGTCGAATAATATCGAAACCGAAAACAACGCATCGCTGAGCGAAGCTGTCTACGAAGAGCTCAAACGCCGTATATCCGGCGGCATGTATGAGCCGGGCGAAAAGCTCGTCACAAAGGAGATCGCCGAGGATTTTGGCGTCAGCCGTACACCTGTAATAGTTGCGGTAAACAGGCTTGCGGCTGAAGGGATAGCGACAGCTGTCCCCCAGCAGGGAGTATTCGTCAAGAAATTCTCCGTCCGTGAACTCCATGACATACTTGTCATCAGAAGGATGATTGAACTCTATTCGATCGGACCCGTCATCAGAACCATGCAATTCGACAGACAGGCCGCGAAAAAGCTTACAGAAGTCAGCGCCGAACTCTACCAGATCGATGTCAACGATTACGTCAGGGCATTCGAGATCGAGAACGCCTTTCATTCAATGATCATACACATGACGGGCAATGCGGAGCTCGAAAAGGTGTTTGCGTCAGAGCACTGCCTTGACGTCACCAGGCAGGTGTACCAGATTGCCGGTATGGGCATCTCCGATGTCGAAATCGGCCGTTCAGAGCACAAGAAACTCGTTGAGCTTATGGAGGCGGGCGATGAAGAAGGAGCCCGCGCTGTGATGGAAATTCACACTAACAGGCCGATAGAGCTTCTGAACTGGCTCATAACGACCGGCAGAATGGACCGGTAACCACAATCATCGTCCGATCCATAAAAAAGCAGCAATAAAAAACAGGCATCCCCGAACGGCTTCAGCAGCCGGTCAGAGATGCCATTTTTTACACTTAGAATTTTTCCGGTCTTTCGGCAGGACTTGTCAAAGCCGTCCGTTTATTCATGATGAATTCTTTCTTTGTTTCGAATGATTTACGCTCCAGACTGTCGTCGAACGCGATATCGATTCCGTCGCCGCGGGCTGCCGCTGCGGCAGCGATTACCTGACGTGTAAGCCATGGCGACAGTATCAGCATCGGTCCGAGCGTGTTTGTAAAGATAGAATTATTCTTCATTACGCCTTCAGTCCGGTCTTTTCCATTGTTCCCATAACCATAGACCAGTTTACCGAACGGCACCTCATCACCGACAAATACGTCAGTCATCTGGATCTGGGATCCAATGATTTCCATGTCTTCGCCATTGTATGATGCGCTGAAATAAAGATCGTCACCGTATGCAAAAGCGCGTTCTTTTGTCGTGACATCTATAAGGCCCGTACCTTCTAGTACTGTACCGTCCATCATAGTTATTTCTTTTCCGAAAACAGCAGCCGTAGCTCCGGTTACAATGAGAGGCCTGCCCGAATCCACAAATTCCGCAATGGCGGCTTTGTGTGATGAGAAGAAACTGATCACTTCCCTGAACGAAGCCGCAGAACCCGGCGAAACCAGTATGACGTCATACGAAAGCGCATCGAACGCGTCATCAAGCTCGATATCATCTGTTAAAACCGTATATCCCGCGAGCCCGGCAAATCTCTCGAGAGCCATTAAA
>JAFOKI010000194.1 GCA_017419895.1 Eubacterium sp.
GATATCATGCCGCGAGAGGATTTCAGTGATCCGGTCAAAATAGTCTTCAGGGAAAAGGATGTATTTGCTCTCAATAGTTTCATTCGTCTCAAGATCGCTTATGTCTTTCCCGAGAAGATAGCGCTCGCCGTCTATCGCGTCTTCTTCCTGAACATTGATGCCGCGGTATTCTATGTATTTTCCGTCATCTTTGAAGCGGATGATAATTCTGGAAACCGGTTTGGTTTCATCCGGCGGCAGCATGGAATCGTCGCCGTTCGCAGCAAAATGGTCCGCAAACAGCAGGTATGTGTCCTTTATCCATTCAGCGTCGGGATTATTGTTTGTGGTGAATGTGAGTTTCTCGCCTGACGCATAACCGACCGAGAGTTCACAAAGCTGGTATTCGGGCGGGAGCCCCGCAGTAACATTGTAGACACCGTTGCTTTGGACCAGGCTGTATTTGTCGATAATATCCTGAAGAGATGCCATGAAATCGGGAGTCGCAGGCGCGTTGATACCGATGCCGGTCTCCGATGCGGTAAGTTTACCGTCCGCATCCGGTTTTACTTCGAAAGTGTACTGCATGTATTCCCTTCCCGGCGACCATTCGCCCGGAAGGAAAAAAGTCGTGCAATAATAAGCGATTTCTTTTGACTTGATCTCTTTCGGCGCATTGGGATCAGTCTTGTCAGTGACCGTGCCGCCCTCTATTGGTTCTGAAACCGGCTCGGAAATCTGCTTCGGCACATTGTTCCCGGAGCAGCCGAAAAGCAGGGCAATTGAAAGTACCAGTACGATTATCAGTATTACTGTAATGATCCGTTCACTCATTTCGATATATACTCTCTGATTCTCTCGATTTGAGGTTCGCTCAGTCCGCCTCTGCAGAGATAGTTTTCGGCGCCCTGCCGGTGATTGAGTGCACTCAATGGAGTGCCTTCATCCGCATCGCACATGCAGTAGAGAAAATCCTTTACGTTGACAAGGAGCGCATCGTATCTCTCGGGCTCTTTTTCCTTTATTATGCCGTAATAGTTGGCGTACGTCAGCATGTAGTCGTCGATTATTTCTTCGGGCGTCGCTCCGGCAAGCGCGAGGATCAGCGCGCAGGCAAATCCTGTCCTGTCTTTTCCTTCGACGCAGTGGATCAGGCACGGCGCCGGGTGCTTCGTCATTTCAACCAGGGCGCCTGCGATTTTGTTCGCGAAATCATCAGAGCGGTAGTTGGCGTTAAGCCCCATGAGAAGCACATTCCCGGCTTTGTAGAGCGAGTCGTAATATGTCGAAGCAAAGCCCGGTGCGTCCGCTGACGCACGGTATGATTCCTCGCTGTCTGAGAGATAGATGACGAAGTTTATCCTGTTTTTCTCCGCAAACCTGTTTGCGTAAGCTGCGCGGTTATGCTTGTCGTCGCAAGGAGAAGCGGAGCGGTAGATTGCTTTGTCCTTAAGGTTTCCTCCACGGACTTCGCGGAAGTTTGCAAATACCGCATCCGACTCGTATTCGCTCCGGTTAGCCGAATCGTAATCGCTTCTTTTGTCTGAGTAGTGGAGCGCATTCAGGTCTTCGGTCGCGCGGTATTTTCCTTTTTCATTGAGTACGACAACAACTTCCGTATCCTTGGAGATGCCGAAATCCAGCCACGTCGGATCGCCGTAATTGAACGTGACCATCGGATGGGGATAACCGGGATAGCCGCAGAGGAGAAAGCCGCCTACCGGAGTATAGTAACCGGAATAATAGGGAACATCCCTGAATTTCATTCCGTTATCGAAAAAGATATCGACACTGTCACCAAAAGAAAAACCGAGGTCGTTGAACTGGTCTATCGAGAGTCCGATGTACGTGTTGCCGAATTCTTTGTCTTCCATGACATTCAGTCCGCCTGTGGATATATGCCTGCCTGTTCTTGTGAGCAGCAAAACCGACATGATCAATATCAGGATCATGGCAACTGCGATCAGTGTGGTTTTGATGGTCTTGCCTTTCAAATCTTTAGACTCCGCTTATCCCCAGTATGGAATAAATGTCTGATATATGAACGCGACCGCGATCGACAGCAGTACCGCGACCGCAAACTCTTTTGGTTTTCTCCGGAGAACGATCATCCCGATGATCCACAGTATTACGTCAGGCATGTGGGTGACATAGATTCCTTGTGTGATGATGACTGACTGCGCGAGAAGCACTCCGAGTATGCCTGCCGTTATGATGACAGCAATTGGTCCGTCACCTTTTGCATACCAGCATATGTATGCGGGTACCACTGAAACAACGGATATGGCGAACCACATCATCATATATGACCTGGGGAGGAATCCGAGCACGAAATTGCAGTAGATATAGTAACCCGCCACCATACTGATGAAGAACAGGAAAGTATTCACAGATGCCCGTGCCGGTGTTTTCGCGTATACCGAAATAATTACCGCCAGAAGGATCCATATCGCGAGTCTTCCAAAGAAGTTTATGATGTCGATCTGCTGGAGGATAAATGGCAGTTCGTTGATCGCGGTGCCGTCCAGTGCCTTCTGCACTATGCCGATCAGGAAACCGAAAACAACTATTCCCACAGTTATTATGTTCTCACGGCGGGCGGAAATGCTTTTGTCCGGTTCCCGTATTTTATCCAGGTATGCTTTCAACTGTGACCTCTCTTTCCGGCTATAAACGATGATGCTCAATAAAGGTCGATAGCCTATGTGTTAAACCGGTTTAGCCGGCTTTGTTACCGCTTCCTCAAGCGGGATGCTTCCTGCGGTCAGCCTCCAGTTTTTATCGCATTCCGGAGTGATGAGACCGTTCTTCACGTTAACTATATATTCGGTTATCATGTCCCTGACCATGCCGATATCCGGCCGCAGATCCTTAGCAAGAAGTTCAGGCAGATCCGGTCCAAAATCCGATGCAGGGTTCAGGAGCCGCATTCTGCCCCAATAATCATTTATGGATAATGTGAACACGTCATCGT
This sequence comes from Eubacterium sp., assembly GCA_017419895.1. Taxonomy (GTDB): domain Bacteria; phylum Bacillota; class Clostridia; order Peptostreptococcales; family Anaerovoracaceae; genus Aminicella. The sequence continues at coordinate 2,954 of JAFOKI010000194.1, forward strand.
CATCAACCGGTCTGCCGTCCGGCCATTTGAGGTTTCGGATCCTGTCTCCGATCTCACGCGCAAGGTCAATATCGTAATCGACGCCTCTGAATATCAGGTATGTGAAGCTCAATGATTTGAGATCCGTCGTGACTTCGGGATCGCCGGCATGCCATGTGTGATAGTATTTGGCTGAGATCTCCATCAGGTTTTTCAGCTGCCTTCCGTTCATGCGGAATTCGTACAAAGTATTCTCAAATTTGTATATCCTTGAAACATCACATTTTCGGATCGGTCCGGGCTCAAAGTCAGCGTCGGGATCCGAAACGAATACCGCTGTCACATCGGAACCTGAATAATACTGCTGGGCTTTGAGGACAAGATCGATGAGTGGTGTCGGTCCCGCAAACTGCGGCACTAAGCCGGGTATCGAGCTTTCCGGAGCAAGGCTTCCGCCTTCCAGTCCGGCTATTATCTTTTGTGAATCGTTGAGCACGATTTCATGATAGCAGCTGAATTCTTCGATGAAACCGGGATCCGGTGCGTAGTCTTTCAGCCAAACCGTTTTGGATGATATATCCGCAGCTTCATTTGAATTTCACCTTTGGCTCATAGTGTTCGAAAATAACGATATCGTATTCTTTCTCGGCAGTTTCGTCATGCGAGGTCCATACGGCTTTTACCGCGCCGAGTGCCTCTGAAAACCGGACGAAAAACGGTTTTTTGCCAATCATGTAGCAGATGAAATGCGGCCTGCACAAGACGTTGAGCAGCACGTTGGCAAGAACGAATCCTACGAAAAACGACATGCCGTCATCGACGTAAGGCTTGATGGGCTGCGCGAGCTGCC
>JAFOKI010000195.1 GCA_017419895.1 Eubacterium sp.
ACGAAGCCATTTACTACGGCAACCGTTCCAACTACGGCTTCTATTCAAGCGTCGACTCCGAGTGGCTCGAATTCAACAAGCTTCTCGGCAACAACCAGGGATATTACAAGCGCGTCGCGCCTTGTTCGAACGACAACAGATTCGGGCTCGACCTTCTCCAGAGCACCAGGTATTTCCTCGGCGATTCCGACGGTTATGCGGGTGCGAGCGTTTACGCGGGTTACGGATTCGAACCATACAAGACGATCGACGGCGTAGACGTGCTCAAGAACAAATACTTCATCGGCCTCGGATGTGTGTTCAGCAGTTACATGCGCGAGTCGGAATGGATGAAGCTTTCTTACGCGGAACGCGAGCTCGCGCTTCTTAACGCCGTCGTCATCCCGGACGAGACTGAAGTCCCGAAGGGCATGACCGAACTAAAAGCCGATTCCATCGATTTCGGAGTGACCGAGATCCCGTACGAAATCAAAAAGCAGACTGTCGACACTCTCAGGATCTCCGCAGAGAACGACGACGATCACCAGGTTCTGCTTTCCTTCAGGAACATAGCAGCCGAAAAAACAAAAGGCTTCACCGTAAGATTCGATAACGGCATCGTCCAGAAGGCTGTCAGGAACACGATCGACAATGAGCGCGGATTCGCGGATATCGACGACCTGACCGTAAACCTCGGAAGAGGAGCCGACGCCTGCAGGAAGATCAAGATAGAAATCAGCCGCCAGGACGTTTCGTGGGACGATCTTGTCCTCTATTCGATCCCGGTAGCTGCTTATGACAGGGCAGGAGAAGCGCTGACGGAAACAGGCTTTGTAACCGAAAAATTCGACAATGACTACATCAAGGGAAGAGTCGAAAGCGACAAAGACGGTATACTGTATCTCTCGATTTTCGACGATTCCGGATGGGACGTTTATGTCGACGGGGAAAAAGCGACCCAGATCAGCGATGTCGATATAGCGTTTACGGGTATCCCGCTGAAAGCCGGAAGACATACTATAGAGCTTACATATCATACGAGAGGCCTTGCTGCCGGCGCTGTGGTTTCGCTCGTCGGACTGCTTCTTGCGCTGATAATTTCAGTCAGACATAAAAAACATAAATAATTAAGAAATAAAAACATCACGGGAGTATTGTCATCCGTGATGTTTTTTGTTATTTTTTAGTTGAAATTGCAAAGAATAAGGGCTTTTCCGCTTGACACGGCGGCGCTTCGGTACTATTATGTATTTATGAAAATATCTTAAGATTTATAAAGATTTGTATAAGGTATATTAAGAAAATGAAAAGCGCCATCAACAAAAACATCAGACCTATCGCGGTGATCGCGGCAGTGATCGCTTTGTTCTTAGTGTTTGCAGCAATATGCCCGACTCACGCAAAGGTCAAAAAGCCCGCAAAGGGTAAAATCACCAGCATTTCCAGTCCCGCTGAAGGATCTGTCACAGTCAAATGGAAAAAGCGCAAATGCGCCGGCTACGAGCTCCAGCTCGCCCTCGACAAGGAATTCAAGACGGGCAAGAAATCCTATACGATCAAAACCAGCAAGACTCTTACCAAGACAGTTAAGAAACTTAAGACGGAAGGCACTTACTATGCCAGAGTAAGGGCTTACAACAAGAAGGGCAAGAAGGTCAAATTCGGTAAGTGGAGCAAGGTAAAGACCGCGCCGGTGCACGTCCATAAGTACAAACTCAAATCTACCAAGAAGCCGACATGGACCGAGTACGGCAGCAAAAAATACGTCTGCGCATGCGGCAAATCATACACCAAGGTATCCGGTAAGCCGTACTGCAAATCCTACAAAATCGAGATCACGCTGACCCCGACCTGCGAAACAGGCCTGATGAAGCTCGGTCCTGACAACTGGACCATCCCTGCCGCCCACGGTCATGTCCCTGTAGTTTCTGGAAACAAGATCATCTGCGCGGACTGCGGAGTCACGCTCAACAACGTAACACACGAGATGCAGGACATCACCGGAGCGCAATACACGACCGATTTCATCGCGCCCAAGAAGACCCGCGGCAAAGAGACATTCACCGCGTCCGTTACCAACACCCAGGGATACACCTACAATTACAAGCTGTATTACCAGAAATCGGACGGCCTCGCGTACAAATACACGAAGTACCACGATTATCTGGATATGCACGGCTGCTCCACGTGTTCCCTCACTACTATATTGAACGCTACAGTTCCGGAGCTCGCGGATACGCTTCCCGACGAGATCATCGAGAAAGTCATCAAAAAAGTTGCAGGTTCCACCACATTCAACGCGAACTTCAGCAAAAAGCTTTCCAGCCAGATGCCGATCGGCCTCAAGGGAATGTCCGCGGTACTTGATGCTTACGGAGTCGAGAACAAATACGTATATACGTACGATACAAAGTCGGCAGCCGCCGAGATCCGCAAGCATCTTGAGAACGGAGATCCGGTGATCTTCACGATCCCCAAGAGCACATACGCCGGCGGAGTGCACACGATGCTCATGCTTGGCCTTGACGATGACGGGCGCGTGATCGTCGGTGATTCGCTCTATCAGGCATCTTCCAAGTGGGGATCGAACAACGGTCTGATCAAGTTCAACACGACGAGCAGCTCCTCAAGCAGCAAAGTTGAAAAGATCTGCAAGTATTTCAACGCGTCAACGACAAAAACGGACAATGTCGGATTCTTCTATAACGGAAGAAAAGGAAACATCGGTTACATCCTCGTTTACGGATCCGGATCTGAAGGACAGATCGACCCGTACGTACCCGAACCTGTCGTTCCCGACCCGGACCAGCCTGATCAACCGGATCCCGATCAGCCAGATCCTGCTCAGCCAGACCCGACAGACCCGACGACAGCCAAATAATATATGAAAAAGCTTTGATCGAAACGGTCTCTTTACGAGACCGTTTCATTTTGGTAAAATGTACTTCAGGCCGGCGCTTAGGTGCCGGCTAATGATCGAATGAACAACAGCGCAGAGCGCTTTGCTTAAAAGGAAACCAGATGCTCGATAGTATAGCGGGGCTGCTTGAAAAAACGAATAACGTGCAGAAGAGCTCATACCTCTGGAACGCGATCAACGCGGTCCTTTCGGCTGTGCAGTGTCCTGTCATCCTCATGGTCATCATGCGGACAAACGGCAAATTTGACTCAGGCGTGTTCAGCATCGCCTTCGCTGTCGCAAGCCTTATGCTTTACGTGGGACTCTACGGGCTCAGAAGATTCCAGGCCTCCGATATCAACGAGGAGTATTCTTTCGCTGAGTATCACGGCATGAGGTTCATTACATGCGCCGTCATGATCCTGGCCGTTCTCCTCTAC
>JAFOKI010000024.1 GCA_017419895.1 Eubacterium sp.
AATGTTTTAGACAGCGTGAAGCCTGGGACGGATTGTGCTTTCATTCTTCCCGATAAAAAACTTGAAAAAGCGTCTAAAGTGTTTTTTGCAAGCACTTTTTGGAAAAAGTTGCAAAGTGAAATTGGCAATTCGTGCATTGCCAAAATGGCACTTTTTGCAAGGATGGTATCCGGCGCCCGCAGACGCCGGATAAATCCAGTGCAGACAGGTTAACAGTTACAGATAATTAATGGATGTTTCGTCAGTCCCGGTGATGAGCCGGTGTACCCTTTGGCAGACACCCTCGTTGTCAAGAGGATCGACCCCACCACAGTAGCTGTTCATGTAATGCTTGTATGCGTCGAAATCCTCGAAGTTTCGGCAGAGATTGGAGAGCATATCGCATCTCAGCCCCTCGGCCCACCTTTCCGGAAGATACTTAATGATGGCCTGGCGCCAACGCAGAACATCATCGCGTGTATCGTTGATTTCCTCGATGAGAGCCCGTACAAGACGGATGTAATCATACAGCAAGTAGTATTCCGGGGTGGTATCATCGTAGCAGTTATAGTTATCGTGTTCATTGAAAACTTCATTTGTGGTATCCATTGACCTATGCCTCCTTTTTCAGATCCATGTGGCTGATTGCCGAGTTGATGCTTGACTCCCTGATGCGGTTGTTCCCGCCTGGGAACAGGATAAGTTCGACATGATGTGTCAGTCTTCCTATCAAGGCAGTCGTCATCCGCTGATCATACAGAACATTTACCCAGAGCGAAAACTCAAGGTTTGTATTCAGGATGACCTGCTTGTTTTCATGGATCTCCGACAGATAATCAAACAGCAACTGCGCCCCGGTTCGGTCATACGGTACATATCCGAATTCGTCGAGGATCAGGATCTGCGCGGTATTCAGCTTTTTTTTGAATACTGTCAGCGTTCCGGCCCTTTGGTTTTCTGTGAACTGATTGATGAGACCTGCGGTCCGGAAGAACTTTACCGGGATTCCGCGTTTACAGGCTTGAAGGCCTATCAGTATCGAAAGCATGGTCTTTCCGGTACCGGTGCCACCATACATGATGACATTTTTACCTTGATCATAGAAATCCAGATCAAGGAGGCTCTCGTAGGAGACACCCTCGGGGAAATCGATTTCTCCGGTCCGGAACTCGTCCGGTGCGTACCGTTTGGGAAATCCGGCCGTACGCTGTAGCTTTTCGATACGGCTTGCTCGTCGGTAACTGATCTCATCGGTTAAAAGGTTGCATAGATACTCCTGGTTTGTTTCGCCTTCCAGCGCCATCGCGCGTTCGGCAAGGTTGGAAGAAAGCCTCAGCTGCTTGCAGCAGGCGGCAATCTTACTTTGGATTTCATCCATTGGCGGCACCTCCTCTCCGGAGGGCTGCATCCAGCGCAGAGAGGTCATTCGTACTAAACGGAATGATCTGTGCCGTCGGAATGGATCCAGTATTATCAAGCGGAGGCAGCAAGGGCACATCCGCATAGATACGATTGTAAAGCGTCTTTAAGCTGTCCGGATCGGTTGCTTCATGGCGGATTGCGACATCAACGGTGTGAAGTGCGGATTCGAATCCCGTGCGATCTGTCAACTCTGCAAGAACCTTGAGGATCCTGCCGCGATCCGGACTTGCACAGGAATCCATATATACCTGCATGCTACTCGGCATCATATCGTAGATGCCACTGTTGCGCAGGGATCTCGGTCTTTTGGCGATGTATTTTAGGTAAGGTACCCATTCCATGCTTGTCTGCTTGGAATCACCATACAAGCGCCTGTGACGGACGATCTCATTCATGTGGTCGTCATATACGATGACCTCGGATGAAGTGAGCTTGATCTGAAGATGCTGTTCCGGAAAAGCTGGTGATGCAGAGTAGGTGTGTAACCCTTTATTCAGCGTGAACTGCCCGTACTTGTTCGTCCGGACCGTCTTGTAATCGGCAGTCTCAAACGGCACGGCAGGCAACGGGAGAAGTGCTCCCTTATCCTCCTCAAACAGTGTGCTGATATAGGTGTCGGGATCATATTTATAGTGCTCCCGCTGCATGTCCTTATCACACCGGGGCAGCAGATCGCGGTTGAACTGTTCAAGGTTATCAAAAGCAGGAACCGGTACCAACTCGTTGCGACGAAGATATCCTACCTTGTTTTCAACATTTCCCTTTTCCCAGCCGGCATCAGGGTTCATGAAAACAGCCTTAAAACGGTAGTGTTCCTGAAAACGCTGGAAACGTTCTGTCACTTTCCGGCCACCACCACGAATGATCTCCGTAACGATGGTTTTGGTGTTATCAAACCAGATCTCGGTCGGCACGCCGCCGATGTGCTCAAAGATGGCTACAAGGCTCTCAAGCAGGCACTCCATGTTTTCGCCGTAATGGAGCTGGAGATAGCCTCCATTGCTGTACGGGAAACTCAAGACAAGATATTTACCTGCGTAACGGATGCCGTGTTCGGTGAAATCTGCCGAACCGAAATCCGCCTGTCCCTCGCCGGGGCGGTGATTCAGCGGAAGGCGGCCTTCCTTCGCGCCGAGACGGATTTCCTCTTTCTTGGCAGCAACATAATTCGCCACGGTACGGTAGGCGCAGTCGAATCCGGGAGCCTCCTCCTTTAAACGACGATATACACGCTTGGCAGTATGGCGCTGTTTGCGTGGAGCTTTCTTGTCCGCAATCAGCCAACTGTCAATAAGCGGTTTGAACGGATCAAGCTTGGAAGGACGAACCTTCATAGCCAACGGCTCCGGCGGCTTCTCACTGAAGTCAACCTTGTCAATGTACTTTTCGACCGTTTTGCGGTTAACACCCGTCATACGGGCAATCTCGGCGATGTTGTCTTCTCCGTCCTCGTAGAAGATCCGCCGGATTTCATGGATTTTATCCATTTCCAACATACTCCTTTCCTCCTTGTCTGTATGTCGTTGACGTTACAGAACAAGGATACAGCATATAGAGTTATGTCTGCAATGGATAATTGTAGATCCGACTTGGGAGCTACCATCCGGCGCCGCCCGTTCCTTGGATACTACGGATGTTGCAATAGTTGCCAAAATGGCAATGCAACAATTGCCATTTTTACTTTGCAACTTTTGGTATTTTTACAAGAATACAATTTACATATACTATGTAATCTTCATATTTAGGTAATATTTTTAGATTAGTCTTATTCATATTATTTCACCTAAATTTCTACTTAATATTTCATACATAGCTTTTATTATTGTATCTTTTACATATAGTAAATCTATTAACCTATCTATTTTTTCAGTCTTTAATACAAGCTCAAATTTACCATCAAAAATAGATATTATATTTTTACCATCTACAACTACATAAGGTATATCATAACTTTGCATTAAATCTATATATTTTTCTATGCTACCTACAGGTACTCCTACTCTTTTTACATTTGATATACAACCTAAT
>JAFOKI010000196.1 GCA_017419895.1 Eubacterium sp.
GGCTTTGTTAACAGATATACGATAGAGACCTCGGGACTTAGGATCATTAACTTAAACGATCCTGAATACTGCGAGCTGCACTGGCTTGCTGTGCTTCTCGAAAACCGGGAATTCGACTCCTCATCTTCTGTCGCATATCAGGAGCGAGAGTACATAAGGACCACTTTTTCTCCCGGTATCCAGAACTGCGACTGCATCATAGGCTATCGCGCCGATGACTGCTATTTTACGTTCGCACAGGATTTCCTGAACGGCAGCATCTCATATCGGCAGCTAAAAGAAGCGCTTCGTTTGAGCAGATTGGGCAGGCAGTTCGTCCTTAAGAGCAATAGGGCATTCGACCGCGTAGTCTACAGCGGTTATGAGACGGTCAGGCACACCGATGTCTATCCTGGAAGGAACGCGCGCGAAATCAAAGCGCTGAAAGATTATTACCAAAAGATAGCGGACAACCGTACGATGGCAGACGATTTTTACATTGATCAAATACTCAGCGAGGAGGTCAAGCCATATGATCCACGCTTACGATGAGGTTTTCCTTCAAAAAGCCGAAACTGTACTCGGCGGCATGCTCGACTGCGCGGTGCACAGCCTTCACCTCAACGCACAGGCATTTATGAATCTTTTTATCGCTTCCGGCGCAGCCTCGCGTTTTGAACAAGGCGACATCAGAACCATTACCGGTATGTCAGGCGCAGAACTGGCATACGAAATAATGGAACTCAGCGGCCTCGAATACACCCGGATCCAGCTGCGATTCACCACAGGCCAAAGCCGCGAATACAGTCTGGGACAGATCCTCACCCGCTGCCAGTGGGAGACCGGACTTTCTTTTGATGATATAATCGATACCATCCCAACGCAGGATATCTTTTCCATGATAGAGGAACAGCAGAATGAAATGAGGCGCAAACTCCAGGATATCTGGCCTCCCCTGCCCAATATGAATGATCCGGCAGAAAAAGCAAAACGCACCAGAGATATCGTACTCACTGTAAGCAGCCTTCTCATAGAAAAAGTGAGTTCCGCAAATCACGAAACCCACCTGAAGACAATACGACGCCGAAACGGCATGAGCCAGAGCAAACTCGCCTCCGCAAGCGGAGTCCCCCTCCGCACGATCCAGCAATATGAGCAGCGGCAGAAAGACATCAACCGCGCTCAGTTCGAATATCTTGTAAAGCTGGCAGCAGCGCTTAACTGCGATCCTCTTCAGCTGTTTGAGCGGACATAGCACCAAAACAGTCATTTCCATTCAAATACCGATACAGATTATTGATGCTTGCCTGCGCATGCTCAGAAATATGCTTCTCAACTTGCTTGTCACGAAAACTCCTGATCGCGAGCATTTCATCGACCACATCTTCCAGCCGATGCATTTTCTGATAAGAAATGTAGTTGATCATCCGCTCGGCAGTAAAATCCGTGTTCATCTCGGCGGCAATCAGCCTCGAGAACTCTTCCGGATATCCGCGGCGAAGCATCAGCGCATATAATACTTCACTTTTTTCACTCATAACAGGATCTCCTGCTCCGCTGACAAAGCCACAAAATTGCTGTCTAACAAAGCAGGCCGGCTGCGAATGCCGCGACCGGCCTGCTTTTGTCATATCTTATCATGCCATGTCTGATTTTACAAACCGCGTCACTCCGCAAACTCCCTGTAATCGTCCTCGCTCGCAAACAGCATATATTCGCCGTCCACGCATCCCATGTATCCGCTTGCTGTTACATAACCTTTCATCTCAAACCTCCCAATATATCTATACGACCAATAATTGACAACCATTCTGCCGGTTCAAACCACCGGCACCAGCAACTTCTGACCCGCGTAGATTCCGGAGTCATCAAGTCCGTTTATATCTTTTATCTCGTAAACGAAGCTTCTGACATCCCGGCCGTCCGGTTTGTATTTCCCTGCTATCGCCCAAAGGGTGTCCCCGTATTCTACCTCTACAGTCTTATACGTTACTTTCGACGCATCGACCGCCAATCCGGGAAGAGCCGCTCCGAGAAGCGTCATTATCACGAACATCACAATAAGCATGAAAACCGTGAAACGTACTTTTGACTTGATTCTGTATCTTTTCATGTGAGTGCCTCCATTCCGTATATCTTTCAGGCCGCTTTCGGCTATTTATGCATGCCAGCTGCGCCGGCAATAAACATTTGTTCTTCTTTACACTCACATGGTACATCTTCAGAAGTCCAAAAAACGTCCCTCAATTATGTGTTTCCGAAATTATGGCACAAAAAAAACAGCCAGCCCTTTTTCGGGCCGGCTGGTGTAATGCTTTGTTATTCTATTGTTTTTATTTCTCGTCTACCCATCCTGACGCACGGCACATTGCCCAGTAAACTACGAGCAGACCGATAGCGATCGCATAGCCGACAGCCTGGCTGCCGAAGTAATCAGCGATAGATCCGGCCGAGATGAAGCACATAACGATCGGGACGATGTATTTGATGCAGATACGGTAAAATCTATGGATGTCCCCTTCATAACCGATCCTGATCTCTTCATAGATAGACTCCGATCCCTTCTCCCATCCGATGATAAGAGCCATGATCATAGCGCCGATCGGCATTGCAAGACCTTCAGACCAGCAGTCGAAGAAATCGAGCCAGCAGTCATTCCAGCCTGCGACTTCGACTCCAAACAATTGAGCAGGCGCGATGCCGTTTGAACCGAGACCGTCAGCAGCGACAAGGCATGCAATGGCTGTGATGATCGCGCATACGATGACCGTGATCATACTGCGGTCAGAACTCTTGCCTTTAAGAGTATTTCCATCGATGATCATCGTCACGATTACCTCGATCAGCGAGATAGCGGATGATACCGCTGCGATCAGAACGAGGATGTAGAAAATGGTACCGAACAGACCGCCTATCGCTCCCATGTTGTGGAATACATCCTGAAGCGTTGCGAACAGCAGGTTCGGTCCGCCAAGTTTGATTTCGCCAACCGGAATACCATTGTTGATTCCGTTCGCAACAGCAGCGGGGATAACAGCGAGTCCTGCCATCAGAGCTACCAGTGTATCGAACACAACGATCACGAGTGAGTTCTGCGGCAGATTCTCTTCCTTGCTGAGATACGATCCGTAAGTGATCATAGCTCCCATTGCCAGTGACAGTGAGAAGAACATCTGACCGCCGGCTGTAGCGAGAACCGAAAGCACACTCGGAGATTCCGAAATGAATCCGGCTTTTATTGCGTAACCGGGGATAAACATGAACTTGAGGCCTTCAACTGCGTTCGGCAGAGTAAGCGCGCGGATAATGATGATGACAAGCATCACGAAGAGAGCGGGCATGCCGACTTTGTTGAATTTCTCGATACCGCCGGAAATACCGCCGCGGTTGATCAGGAAGCAGATTACCATGAACAGGAGCAGAACTCCGATACTGATCCACGGATTGGTCAGAATTGCTCCGAACGAACTGCTGTCAGGCACTCCTTTGAAAATACCGATAAAGTTCGTGATTACATAGTAGATGCAGTATCCGCCCAGTACCGAATAGAATGTCATGATCAGGAACGGAGCTGCGACTGCCAGCCAACCTACAGACGCGAAACGCTTGGTGTAATTTTTGTAAGCGAGGATCGGTCCAGATCCGGTTTTACGGCCGAGTGCCAGTTCACTGCACATGATCGCGAATCCGACAAAGACGGCCAATGCCAGGTAAACGAGCAGGAATACAAAGCCGCCCGATTTACCCATTTTGTACGGGAAGCCCCAGATGTTGCCCAGACCTACGGCTGAGCCGATAGCGGCGAGCAGGAAACCTATATTACTTCCCCATGAACCGCGTTCGTTGTTCTCCATAACTATCTCTCCTTTAACTAATGATTTGTTTTATAAAGATGATGATTTAATAATAATATCAAAAATGTATTGATTTGTAAACATTTCAATATCTGTTGTGCACTTTTTCTGCGAAACACACCACATCTTTTATGTCGAGCCGCGTTCCGTCATCAAGCACAGCCGTTCCGCTCATGCGGCCGAACACCTGATGCTGATCGGATACAATGACCTTGAAATCCAGGTTCGCAGCGCGGTCGAGCACAGGAACGAACTCCATCTCAAACCTGCCGTCGCTTGAAGTGAACCGCCAGGGATCCATATAACCGGTCTCCGGGATAATGAACTCGATGTCGTCAAGTTTGTGCGCTTTCCCGTCATAGAAAATTATATTCTCGCTGGCTGCGCTCGTGTTGCCGAAACCGTATCCGATATTGAATCCGAATGCTTTTCCGTCAAGATCACAGTTTCCCGATCCCCAGAACCATGTATTGTCGTATGTCCAGACACCCCTGCCCCAGTCGAGCGTTCCGAAGTCAGTCGCGGGGTTGAACTCGAGCCTTTCTCCGTCGAATTCCACATAACCCGATGCCCGCATGCAATTTATCTTCTGATTGTAGTAGAAAGCGTGCTTCTTGTCCCATGGTGTCGCGATAACCATTGAATCCATCGGCGGCTGCTCGAGAACGATGTCAGCCGTGAGTGCTTTGTCGTTAAAGAATCTTTCAAAACGGCAGCGGATGTGACGTCTTCTGGCTACACCCGGACCGGCATCCGGTCCGACTTTATTGCCGTCCGGCGATTCGACCGTAAAACTCATGTCGAGCCGCTTGTCTTTATATGCGGTCACACCCGAGGAAGAATCCTCAGGAAGCTTGAGTTTTCCCATCGGAAAGGCATTCAGCACCGTCTCGGTATGTTCACGCGGTATACCGTCAAATCTTAACAGCGACACGGACTGCAGCCCTATGTAGCCGTCGTCAGAGATAGTAAACGCTGCGGCGAAGTCTTTGTTTACGACGATATAGTAATCCCATTCCTTGATGCGGAATTTCGGAGCCTTGATCATTGACCTGCGGTACCGCTGCACCAGATTTCTGGACCAGCCCGGCTCACGAAGCTCGCCATACTCATCGAGCAGAAGGCCGGGCTTTATTACCTCATGATTTCTTAAAGTCATATCGACACCTCATTTCAAAAGCGGGATGACCATAAGGCCGCCCCGCATAAAAACTAATCACTTGGTATCCGTCTTATTTATGAAAGACTTTATTTCCGATCAACGACCCGTCGCCGTTGAAATAAACGATTTCTATCTCAATGTTTTCAAGTCCGAATTCAGACTCAACGACGTCGATAGTATTCATCATCTGGTCGTTGAGAGAGTCAAGACTCGATTCAATGTTCCCTTTGATTGCATTAACCTGATCCTGAGAATAAGTCTGCTTATATTTATACCCGTAGACCAGAGTATTCCCGTTTGCGAAAACCTCAAAGTCAAGAAGATCGATCCATGACTTAGCCTGGTCAGATTCAGCAACCTGCTTATTGATTGCCTCCAGCTGCTCCGGGTGCTGGTTGAAGTATTCTTCAAGCGTCATTTTGCCCGACTCAGCCGGCGCAGGTTCAGGTTCTGCCTGCTCTTCCACTTCTTCTGTAGCCTCTGCTGTCTCTTCTACCGCTTCCTCCGCTTCAGTTGCAGCTTCTTCTTCAGCTACTGATACTTCCTCGGCTGACGATTTTGCCGCCGAAGATGCTTTTTCCGGCTCACTTTTGCTTCCGCAGGCACTCATCGTGACCGCAATGACCGCGATCAGACATAGCACCAGTATCGATCTGATAATTGAATTCTTTTTCATGATCCTTCTCCGTTTAACCAACAATAACCGATAAGACAATTATATATTCTCTCGGCTCAGGTTTCAACAAAGCTTTTTGTCTTCTTGAGATTCCGGCATCATCAAGCTATAATGATTAGCGGATGAACAGATCCTGCTAACAGGATCGGAAAGGATAAAAAATGAAAAAGAAATTTATTGCATCAGCAGCCGCAGCTCTTTGTATGATCCTCGTACTCGCCGGATGCTCAAAGGAACCTGAATCAGTCATGCACACTGAGACCACCGACACAAACACCGTGGTCGTCACTGCTGAAAACGCAGCTCCCGACACTTCACAGCTTTCCGGAACAATCAGCGCTGAAGAAGGCGATCTGATCAGGATCGAATCAGCGCTCGACAGTGGGGAGATAGATATCATCATAATACCGGCCACTGCTCTCGGTGAGAACGCAAGTGTTGAAGAATTAACAAATTTCGTGGACAGTGACAACGCGATACTGGAAGGCATCGCTGAGAAAGACTCGATCATCGAAGGCACTGTCCCAGCCGGTGAATACTACGTCGGGGCAGTAGTTACCGAGAAAGCTACAGGTACGGTAACGGTCACAAGCTCGTCCTCCGGCATGAATATGCCCAACCCGTGGACTGACGTCAATTCAACGGATGAAGCCGCAGAAGGCGCCGGCCTCGATATGTTCCGTGTTCCGGAAGAAGCAACTATCAGCCTCGGTGATCTCATCCCTACAGCTTATCGCTACATGGATGGACTCGCTGAAGTCCAGATAGCTTTCCCTGCCGTAGACATGACTATCCGCAAAGGAAAAGAAGAACTCGGGGATGACGTTTCCGGCGATTTCAATGAATACAAATATGAATGGACACAGAACATAAAGGGACTGGAAGTCACCTGCTTTGGAAACAGAGAGGGTGATGCTACCAAGACTATCTATCACATGAACGGTTACAGTTATTCAATCACAGCATACGGAAGAGGCGGCGACGATGATTACGGAATCTCGCCCGACGACATCAATTCCATCGTCAACGGAATGCAATAACTGAAAACAACTCGAGCACTGCGCCAAGATCATCGAGAATGTAATCCGATTTCTCACGCATCTCGTCGTCCGGCTCCATCATATCCGGAACCATTACAGAGATCATGCCTCCGGCATGCGCTGCGCGGATCCCGTTGTACGAGTCTTCTATAACAAAGGTGCCGTGCGGCTCAGATCCCAATAGTTCCGCGGCTTTCAGAAAAATATCCGGTGCCGGCTTGCTTCTTTCGATCGATTCACCGCCAAGGATCACGTCGAAATACGGAGCGAGTCCGGCATCTTTTATTTGCTGCTCTACGACAGCCGTTCTTGTAGAAGATGCCACTGCTGCCGGTATCCCCTTTTCTTTCAGGTACACAAGGAGTTCTTTTATTCCGCGTTTCAGCGGGAGTCTGCCGCCGTCATACTTTTCGTGGTAAGCTTTCGACTGCTCAGCCCTGTACTCGTCATATGGGAAGTCAGTACCATAAAAATCGAGGAAAAGAGACTTTGTTACGGGCTCGATGCAGCCGATGCATTTCATGTAGATCGTATCAAGGTCATCAAACCCGTACTTTTCAGCAATGTCCCGCCAGCCCATATACACAGCTCGTTCTGAATCGAATATGACACCGTCCATGTCGAAAATTACTGCCTGGATCTTCATAAAAAGCTCCTTTCACCGGGCTGACACGAATGCCCTGACATTTACATTCTACCACGTGAACGCTCCTGTCAAAAAATAAAAATCCCCGTCAACGACGAGGAGTTCATCAACCCCGATTTCCAGGGTATTACACAATATCAGCATTGTTTCGATGGCGGGTATCGACTCGCCCCGGTACCACTTGTATACCGCCTGTTCGGTCGATATACCGGTGATAGCCATGATATCTCTTACGGAGTACCCGCTGCCCTTTATCAGTTTTCTGATGTTGGCGCCGGTCTTCTCCATGTTGATTGAGATATCGACCCGTTTAGCCGGTTTTTTCAGGATTCTCAATTCATTCATGACTCGCATCACCCCTTCTCAGTTAACTATGACTATAACCGCGGAAATACAGTATACACCATATATTTGAAGTTGTGTACTAAACTTATGGTTTAGCTCCATCTTTTTTGCGATGCATGTGCGGCCTGAAACCGAACCTCGGCCGCAGAAGGTTTTTGACATCACCGGCTGTACTTCTCTGGTAACGTTTCAAAATGATCATATATACGAATGAACATTGACGTATAACAGATAACCAGCGAATAACAGCAACCCATAACTTTGAACAATTACTGATACACCCGAACAGCAGTTGAGAAGCAAGTCTGATGATGCCCGGAAGGGCCTCCCGCCGGCGGGCGGGAGGCTATGGCTTTAATTCAGTTCGACATCGATTTCCATCATGCCCGTTGTATTTGCGGCATCGAGCGCGA
>JAFOKI010000197.1 GCA_017419895.1 Eubacterium sp.
ATCCGGGTGCTGTTTCAGGGCGGCCCGACCTCAGCCTTACAATTAGACAAACAATCCATATGCATGCCGTCCCGATAACGAATGATACAGTCGTAGCTTTGAGCGGTGTACCGAGCAAAAATCCAAGCCGTGCATTGACCGCAGTTTGAGTTGCAGCCGCAAAACCAACCGTCACATCAAGAAGCCTCAGCGGCCAAAGTCCAAGCCCGCCGCGCTTTACCTCAGCCTTGGCGGAACCGGATCCGCTTTGACCTTTCAGGATCGAGATGATCACCGCACCCGCGAGCACCATCGCCGCTCCCAGAATTCTCATAATAGTAATACTGTGGAACTGCGATCTAAACAAGCCGAAATGATCTATTACCAGACTCATAATGACCTGGCCGACTATCTGAAAGATAACAGTCTGAACACTCCCTAAGTGCGGCATCAGGATCGTCGAGCACGTCAGGAAATAAATTCCGCAAAATCCTCCCGCCCAGATCCACGCAGGTTCGGCGGAAAGCTCGGTCCACGGCATGGCGTAACCTATCCCGCTCACGCCGAGTATTATGAACATTAAAAGCATCGATGTCGTGAACGAATATCTCGCCGCGTAGAACGGGTTGCCGCCGAGCTTGCCCCGCAGGCGCGTGTTCACCGCTGTCTGTACAGGGAGTCCCATCCCCGCCAATAATCCGAATAATACAAACCCCATTTTTCAGTCTTTTCTCTAACGTTCCCAATTATCACCGCTTGCCGATCGGTAATTCTCAGTCTATTCACAATCACAAAGCCGCTCTGCGGCCGTTTCACAGAAGCCTTATCATCGCTAGTCCTGCAAGCATCATCAGTACGCAGCCCACCTTGAGCAAGGTCACCGGCCTGCGGTTCACGCCAAGCACGCCGAAATTCTCCAGAATGACGCCGCCCGAAATGATCCCCGTGAGCATTATCAAAACAGTCATACCCGTACCGAGACGGTTTGCAAGATAAATGTTTACCAAAATATATATTACCCCATATATTCCGCCGGTCCACATCCACCACGGACTGAAGCCCAGGACCGTCTCCGGTTTTCCGTTACGTACGCGATGCACCAGACAGACGATCCAAATACATATCGTCCCGACCACAAAAGAAACACACGTGGCTTTCAGCGGAACACCGAGGATCATGCCAAGCCGCGAATTGACTGCCGTCTGCGTCGCCTGCGCGAATCCTACAATCACACCGAGGAGCCTCCAAAGCCAGAGGCCCGGTGCCATGGCTGAGTTCTGCCCGGCTTCGGGTCTTATGCCCAATACCGCAGAACTCCCCGCTGCTTCGGGCTTCGTTGCGGGACTCCCCGCAGCTCCCGGCTTTGCCGTGGATTTGCCGGGCACCCCGGGACCCTTTGTAAGCGAAATGATCACTGCGCCGGCGAGCACCAGTACCGCGCCGGCAAGACGGGTCACCGTAAGACTGTTCACCTGCGATCCGAACAGTCCGAAATGGTCAATCGCCAGGCTCGTTATCACCTGTCCCACAATCGGAAAGATAACAGTCTGAACACTCCCCAATATCGGCATCAGTATCGTCGTGCACGTAAGGTAAAAAATGCCGCAGACGCCGCCCGCCCAGATCCAGAACGGTTCGCCAGAGAGATCGCCCCATGGCATGGAAAAACCTATGCCCGTCACGGCAAGTAATATCAATATTAAAACCGTCGACGAAGTAAACGAATACCTCGCCGCGTAGAATGCGTTGCCGCCGAACTTTGTGCGGAGGCGCGAATTTACCGCTGTCTGGACCGGGAGCCCCGCCCCGGCTATGAGTCCCAAAATAATTCCTGGCATAATCCAAGTATATCAGTCTTTTCCCTATGCAACAAACACAAACGGACCTCTATCCATTCACAATTATACTCAAATACACTCATTATTCTCATACCCGACTCCTTGCGGGAGTTTTTTGCGCGTGATATAATATTTGTTACGAATAAAATGTCTATCAGCGGCGCAAATCGCCGCAGCAATTGAAAGAGGAGGTACCCTAAAATGAAAATTGGTTTCCTGGGATGCGGTAACATGGGAAGCATCTATGCAGGCTATCTGAGCCAGGTCCACGACGTTTATGTTTTCGACGTAAGCGAAGCTACGATCGACAGCGTAAAGAAGAACGGCATCCTGATTGACGAGCCTGATGGCACAACACTCTCGTTCCGCCCCAAAATGGCTACAACAAACCCGGATGATATTGGCCCCTGCGACCTTATGATCGTATTCGTCAAATACATGTTCCTTGCTGACGCGCTGAGAAACGCTCATGCAATGTTCGACGATCACACAATGGTCATGTCGCTCCAGAACGGTATCGGCAATACTGACGAGATCGCAAAAGTCGTTCCGACGAACCAGATCCTTTGCGGAACAACGGCTCACGGCGGAAACACTATCGCTCCGGGACACGTTCGCCACGCAGGAACAGGCGCAACCCAAATCGGAACAATCGACCCGGCAAACATGGACAAAGTCCGCGAGATCGCTGCTGCATTTGAAGCTGCGGGACTTCCGTGCGACGCAAAAGAAGGCAACCCGCTCAACCTCGTATGGCACAAGCTCTTCGCGAACATCGTTATCAACGCCCAGACAGCTCTCCTGAACGTTCAGAACAAATTCACGAACGACAACGAAGACGCTCATTACCTCGGCGACAAGATGGTCAGAGAAGCTATCGCAGTTGCTAACGCTACAGGCGGACACTTCGACGTCGAAGAAGAAGTTAAAGGCGCATTCAACGTAGCAGTCCTCACAGGCGAGAACAGATCCTCCATGCTTCAGGACGTTGACAACAAACGCCGCACGGAGATCGACATCATCAACGGCGCAGTAGTGAAGCTCGGCGCAGAAGCCGGCATCCCGACACCGTACAATGATTTCATCGTTCACATGATCCACGCTAAGCAGGCTACATATTAATCTGTTGATTTGTTGATCCGATGCGTTGCCGCATCCGCTAACTAACGAAACAAAGCCTCCCCCGGAATCCGGGGGAGGCTTTTTGATTCGAGCGATACCAAACGCCAAAGCCGTCAGTCATATATCGAAACTGAGCTGCTCATCGATCCATGATTCCTGAGGTACGTCATGGATCCGGTCACCGTCCATATAATTTCCGATCAGGAACGGGGACGCGGGATCGTGAAGCGCGCTTCTGGCCAGCACCTCGTCGGGTTCGGCATTCGCATAGCAGTATCTGCAGAGGTGCCTGCATGTATTGTACGCGCCTATGTCACAGGACAGATAGCATG
>JAFOKI010000198.1 GCA_017419895.1 Eubacterium sp.
GATTTGTTTCAATAAGGAGGAGAAGGAATGGACAGAAGTATTTCACGCGCGAAAGCGATCGTTATCCTGACGGCAGCTATCATGATGACTTTGCTTTTCGGCACATTGGCCGTCCATGCGACGAGTTCCGGCACGATCGAAAGAACGTCGAACCAGGTCACGTTGACAAACTACAAAACAGATGAACCGCTGCATCTTGCGGGAGATACGACGGTCATCTTAAATGGTGAAAACGAATTCAACATATATGGATCGGTCGCAATTGATGGCGATAGTATTACTTTCAAAGGAACCGGCAGTTTGAAACTCAACCGCGTCTTGGTTGCGAATTCGGTTACACTCGATCATGTCAAGCTGGATATCGATACGACAGAACAGCCGGCTCACGATGGCTCCCGCCTTCCCGCTTTCGATGTTCGCAATATAACGATCAAGGGCGGTTCGGTAAGTGCCAAAACCGCATATCCGTATACGGTCGGCCTTTATTCAGATACGGGAGCGCTTAATAGCGGTGACTGGAGCAGTTCCACGAGCAGTATAACGATAAGCGACGGCGCTGTCGTTGAGGGGATTGGTTCCATATGCTTTATGGCAAAAACGATAACTATAGATAACTCGACGGTCAATGCGATCTCAGACGGATCGGTTGTCCCGATGCCTGATATGTTCGGTATCACTGATTACGGCATGGTATGTGATTCATTCAGCGCCAAAAACGCGAAAATCAAGGCGACCGGAAAACGAGGCGGTATAGCGGCGATGCACGAGATCTCGCTGACGCACACATATGTGGAGGCAGAGTCGTTCGAGAAATACAGTTCAACGAGATATGCGGCCGCTCTTGGGATCTACATCGCCACATCAGACTCCGTGAGGATAGGTATTTCTGACGCGGCGATCAAAACGCCTGCAGGCGGAGTGAACGGAGTCTACATGCAGAAAGTTGAAGGCGGCATAGACCAGCCTTTCCCCACAATCCTGGATGGAAGTACCCCTTCGTCGAAAGTCGTCATTGAACCCAATCACAAGTGGGACGCGGGCAAAGTAACGAAGCCCGCTACCGCGGCTGCCGACGGCGTCAAGACATATACCTGCACTGTCTGCGGCGATACCTGGACGGAAGCGATCCCCAAGACGGGCGGATCGGACGGTACGGCGTTCGGGCCGGGAGCGGATGCATCGGCTGCGGAAGCATCGATCCTCGCCCTGCCTGACGACAAAGATCCTAAAGGGACAACGTTCGGTATCCTCCAGCTGAAGGCAGCAAAGACGACCAAGTCCAGCATCAAGCTGACATGGAAGAAAGCTCCCGGAGCAAAGAAATACATAATCTATGCTAATGCCTGCGGCAAGGGCAAGAAATACCAGAAACTCACGACCGTGACAGGTAAGTCATACACCGTCAAAAAGGTCGTAGGTAAGAAACTCGCAAAAGGTAAATACTATAAGTTCCTGATGGTAGCTGTCGACGCGAACAACAAAGTCGTATCGACATCCAAGACAGTCCATGCGGCGACGGCGGGCGGCAAAGTCGGCAACCCGACAAAAGTGACTACAAAGGCCAAGAAGAACAAAGTGACCGTAAAGGCCAAGAAGACATTCAAACTTGCGGCTAAGCAGACAGGCAAGAAAATCAAAAAGCACCGCATAGTCAGCTTTGAAACATCAAACGCTAAGGTCGCGACTGTTTCCAAGAAGGGCGTGATCAAGGGCGTCAAGAAGGGCAAATGCTTTGTTTACGCGTACGCGCAGAACGGTGTATGCGTGAAGATAAAAGTCACTGTAAAATAGTCTTAGGCTTTAAAAGTCCGTATTCTCACTGATAAAAAACCCGGCATTGTGTATGCCGGGTTTTGCTATTTCAGGATAATTATCTGTCAGCGGTTCTTCCACGCCTCCGAATGCTCGATGCGGATGATTTCGTTCCATTTGACCACGCGTTCGCTTCTGCAGACTCCGCCAATCTTGAGCTGGTAGGAATTAGTCCCGACAGCAAGGTGGATCTGCGTGACGTCCTCGCAGTCGCCGGAACGTCCGGAGACGACCGGGTTATAGCCGTGCTCCTGAGCATATAGGATCGTGTCGATAGTCTCAGTCATCGAACCGATCTGATTCATCTTGATAAGTATCGCATTCAGAGCGCCAAGCTCAACGCCTTTTTTGAGACGGCCGAGGTTGGTAGTGAACGCATCGTCACCGATGAGCTGGATCTTGTCGCCAAGACGCTTTGTGAGTGCGATCTGACCTTCCCAATCATTCTCTGCGCACCCGTCCTCGATTGATACAATCGGATACTTCTCGACCCAGTCCGCGAGATAATCTACCATCTCGTCCGAGGTCAGTTCTTTCTTGTCGTAGCGGAGCTTGTATGTCCCGGTTTCTTCGTCATAGAACTCGGAGGAGGCAATGTCGAGTGTTATCCCCATGTTCTCCCATGGAACAAAGCCCGCCCGTTTCATAGCCTCTACCATGAGTTTCAGACCCTCCTCGTTGTTTTCGAAATCTGTCGGCCAAAGCCCGCCTTCGTCGGCGAAGGAGAGGGGACGTCCCAGTTCCTGATATATTTCCTGCTCCTTAAGCCAGACTTCAAGGCAGGCGATGTATGCCGCTTCTCCGCTTTTAAATCCGATCGGGCGGACGGAGTAGCACTGGACGTCCACGGAATCCTCTGCGTGTGCGCCGCCTCCGAACATCTGCGCCATTATCTCGGGCATTCCGATTTCACCGCTTCCGCCGCGTGTTACCGCGAGGTCGCGTATGTGTTTGTACAGGGGCACGCCTTCCTGGTTCGCTGCTGCCCAGCAGGCTGCCGCGGAGCAGCCGAGGATCGCATTCGCGCCGAGTCTTGTTTTGTTCGGAGTGCCGTCAAGGTCGATCATCACTTTATCGAGCGCGGCCTGGCCTCTTGCGTCCATCCCGGTTATCGCGGGAGCGATCTCATTGAGGATGTTGGAGATGGCTTTATGAACGGTTTTCCCGCCGAGTTCTTTCCCGCCATCCCTGAGTTCGAGCGCTTCATACATACCGGTCGATTTGCCGCTGGGAACGATAAAACGTCCCTCAGCGCCGCCTGACAGCCCTATCACTACTTCTATAGTGGGTATTCCTCTGCTGTCGAATACCTGAAAAGCGTCTACATCTTTAATGATAAAAGACATTCTGTTACCTCCTTGATCCCGGCAAAGCCGGGCAGTTTCAAAAGACCCGCCTGACTGGCAGTGTTATCATTTTCTCGCAAGCGCCAGAGCCTCGCGGAATTTCTTTGTTCCGCTGCTTCTGATAGCATAAGCCAGGTCACGGACCTTCTGCTGTTTTTCGTCGTCTCCGACCAGATATTCCGCAGGGGATTTGCCGTCGACTCTCGCCATAAGCATAAAGAACAAAGTCCGCACTGTCATCTCCTCGAGCTCCGAGCGGTCCATGCAGGTAACTCCGTCGAGATAGATTTTTGCCATGTAGTCGGCCATATCCACATACGCGTTGCTGAACTCCGGATTGTAAATCGACTTGAGCAGCATGTGGTTGAAGAAGAACGCCAGGTCGAAGCACGGATTTCCGTAATGCGATGACTCGAAGTCCAGTATGCAGATATCGTCCAGATCGCCGTGGATCATGATGTTTTTGGGACTGAAATCCGAATGTACGAGCGTGATATTGGGCTCCATAAGGAAGCGGCAGACTTCGTCGGCCTCAGCCTGAAGCTCGGGATATTTTCCGGCAGTGAACACGATATAGGGATCGACGCGCAGCTTGTAGAAATGGTCCTTGGACGGAAATGCCGCGATGACTTTCGGGTCCCCTGCAGCTTTCTCATGCACCGTAAGAAGCGCCTCGATCGAGCGTTTGGCGATACGGAAATCAAGGATACCTCGTAGGAGATCCTTTTTCCACATTCTCCAGTCGGCAGGGACTGCTTCATTTTTCCGGAACAGTTACCTCTATCGCCATCATTCTTATCATATTATAGATTAATTCTACCTGTTCATCGTTCATTCTGCTAACTGCATTGCAAACTATTTCTCTTGTACTCATACTCAAACACCTCCGGATAAAATGCACTTCTTTCTATTATTGTATCACAAAATCCCATAAATTTCAAGCAACTGCACAAACAAAAATCCTCAGCCCCAGGCTTAATACCCGAAAATGTTGCGCATGCGGCGCATTATCATAGCACTGCCATCCGTCGGATGGCAGTACCTTTTTATGCGACAGTCCCAAACAATAAACCATCCGCAAATCATAAGCGATGTGACTCATGTTTTGCAGATGGTTTTTATGTAATAATTAATTTATATTGATCAGTGATTATAGCTATCACTTCTATCAAGATGATTTAACTATAAAAATA
>JAFOKI010000199.1 GCA_017419895.1 Eubacterium sp.
CTCGAAAAACTGAAAGAGTACTCTGAGGACTCGGTCCCCGTGCTCGACGATTCCAACCGGCTGCTCGGTGTCATCACTTCTCAGGATATCATCGAAGTCGTGGATGACGAACTAAGTGAAGACTATATCAGACTCGCCGGTCTCATCGCGGAGGAAGATCTGAATGAACCGCTCGGTCTCAGCCTTAAGAAACGACTGCCCTGGCTCGTGATCCTGCTCTTCCTCGGACTCGGGGTGTCATGTGTGGTCGGCATTTTCGAAGGAGTGGTCGCAAAACTGACTCTCATCATGGCGTTCCAATCGTTGATCCTCGATATGTCAGGTAACGTCGGCACTCAGTCGCTTGCCGTGACTATCAGGGTACTGGTGGATGAACAGCTGACTGCAGGCGACAAACTCAGGCTCGTGTTCAAAGAGATGCGGGTCGGACTTTGCAACGGATTGCTCCTCGGAGTGCTTTCATTCGTCGCGATAGGCCTGTATCTGCACATATTTGTTGGGAAAGCCTGGCTTTTCTCGCTTCTCGTGTCAGGCTGCGTGGGCGGAGCGCTCCTCCTCGCGATGCTGATATCGAGTGTAGTCGGGACACTCATCCCCATGTTCTTCAAGAAGATAAACATCGATCCGGCTGTCGCTTCCGGTCCGCTGATCACTACAGTGAACGACCTGGTCGCCGTCGTGACTTACTATGGCATGAGCTTCCTGCTGCTGATACAAGCGTTCCATTTAGCCTGATCGCTGACAAAGTATTCAAAAACCGGTTCGTGTGATGACGAACCGGTTTTTTGATATCAGACAAATTATTCTTTATTTCTTCAGCACCACTTCGCCGGCACAGCCGCCAATGTAACTGCCGTTCTCAAGCACGGGCTGCCCGTTCACGTATACGTGCACGATCCCTTCGGGCTTGAAGTCGGGTTTCGACTCGTCGACCTTCATATGGTCGAGATCGATGACCGTGATGTCGGCTTTACAGCCGGGCTTGAGATAGCCGCGTTCCGGCATCTTGTAGCGTTCCGCCGTAAGACCCGTCATCTTGCGGACGATCGTCTGCGTCGGTATTCCGTATTCCTTTCCGAGCAGGAAGAACTGCGGGAACGTCTGGAAAGCCGCAATGTTCTGCAGGCCTTTCTCCTCTACCCAGGCATCCGTCATGAATATCGAGAGCTCGTCTTCCATCAGACGCTTCACGATATCCGCGTTGTAGTATTTTCCGAGATAAAGATTGCCCGAACGGTTCGAGAGCTCGACCAGTTTGAGGTACATATCGAGATTCGAAAGGCCTTCTTCCTTGGCGCACTGTTCGATGGTCTTGCCTTCGTATTCTTTATGATCGTCAGAGATGTACGCGACGACCAGGTCTTCCCAGTCGATGCCCAGAACTTTCCTGTACATGAGTATAGTCAGACGGATCTTAAGGCGGTTGATCGGTTTCGCGGCTTCCGCCTTTGTAAGCTTGGCGTACCACTCTGGGAACACGACCGTGATGACTGAAGCGCCGTAATGGAATGCGTAGTTGTCGAATGCGAGCGGGCTGCCCGCTGCCACTTCGCGGTGGAACACGTCGAGCATCTTGTCGACCAGCTTCCAGCTCCGCTGGCCGGTGAATATCAGATGGCTGTACTCGAGCCTCGCGCCGGACCTGTGCATGATGTCGACAGCTTCGTCTAAGCCCATCTCGAGGTGGGATTTCTTTGTGAACAAAGGATAATCCGCGCTGACGATCGAACAAGCGCGCGGGTGGATCGTGATGATGCCGTCGTATTTGGCGACTTCCTTGGCGAATGCCGTGATCTCGTCTTCCTGCGCATAGCGGTCGGGCTCGTACATGAAACCGAACGATCCGCCGAACGCCCCGCCTTCCATGGCTTCTCTCACAAAGCCGAGCTCCTTCTCGATCTGTTCTTTCGAGAGCGGAGCGGAACTGTATCCCTGGATACCTGCGCGGACAGAGCCCTGGCCGATCAATGGGACGATATTAACAAAGATGTTCCCTTTCGCGCGTTCCTTGAATTCGTTGAAACCGCATGGATGGTCGACTGTGAACAGACCGCCTCCTATCGTGGCTTTGTGTGGCGTGTCATTGTCCTGTCCAAACGGAGAGAAGCCGCAGTTTCCCGTGATCTGTGTGGTTATTCCCTGCTCTATGAACGGTTTGTAGAATTTCTCCGACTCCTCTTTATCGTAGAAGAAATCATTATGCGAGTGAGCGTCTATGAATCCCGGGCATATCTGGAGACCTGTGAGATCCACTACTTTGTCTGCGGGTTCATCTATCGCCTCCACGACACTTACGATACGGTCGTCCTCTATCAGGACGTCGCCTTTGAACGGCTCGCCGCCTGAACCGTCATATATAATTCCGTTTTTGAACAGTGTTTTCATGCCCTATACTCCTTTCAATGTCAGCACTGCCTGTTTTGTCAAAACTTGAATATCACTCCGATCACTGCGGAGACTGCGATCCATACGATCGGATGAAAAGACTTTGTTTTATCGATGAAACGAGTAAGCACAACAAGCGCGGCCGCGAGCACCAACGCTTTGGGTGAAAGCGCGGCGAGCACGACAGTGCCTCCCGTAAAGAAAGCGATCTTGACGACAGCGATGCCGGCTGCGGTGATCATTGCCGCGCTGGCAGGCCTGAGCCCGTAGAAAGCGCCGTTCACGTATTTACTGTCGCGGAACGCGGCAAGGATCGTCGCCACTATCATGATCACTATGAAGCTTGGAGTCACCAGACCGAGCGTCGCGATCACAGACCCGGGTATGCCGCCAGTGAGATAACCCACATAAGTCGCCATGTTGACACCTATCGGTCCGGGTGTCGACTCAGAAACAGCGATCATATCTGCAAGCTGTCCGGGCGTGAACCACCCGGTCCTGCTTCCCAGGTCGCTGAGGAATGGTATCGTAGCCAGTCCGCCTCCGACAGCGAACAGGCCGACTTTACAGAATTCAAAGAACAGGCGGATATAGATCATTCTTCTCTGCCTCCTTTCATTGAACGCTGGATATTTCTTATCAGCAGACCGGAGATTCCGGAAATGATCACAAGGAACACC
>JAFOKI010000200.1 GCA_017419895.1 Eubacterium sp.
CCCTGAGGATCTCGAGCTGTGCCTCCGAAGAAAGCGGAGACATAGTCTTGGCTGGATCTCCCGGGATGAGCCTGATGAGTATGAATGTCACGAATATGACACACAAAGCCACGAACAAGCCTTGAAGGATCCTCTTAATTATCGTTCTCAGCATTTTTTGTTCTCTCCCATTGCCATGTGCTCCACCACAAAGCTCGGCACAGGCACTCAGCCGGCAGCAACGCAGAAATACTCTGCCGGCATCTGTTTATATCTGCTAATGAAGTCCTCTGCCTTTTTTGACAGAGGACTTCACATATAGATCGATGGTTATTCGATCAGTCTGCGCATTTATCAGTCTTTAGTCGTCTTTGTGAAATCGTATACGCCGAATCCGTTGATGCCTACATCATGGATCTTGGAGCTCATTCCGTAGAGGTCTACTGTGTAGTAGAGCGGAACGTCGATCATGTCATCAATGAGAGCCGGAACGACTTTGTCTCTGTAGAGAGCTCTTCTGGCTTCTTCATTCGTTTCTGTGTCGAACTCATTGATTGCTTCCTTGACTGCGTCTGTCGTGTACTGACCCGAAAGGATACCGTTGAGGTAGAACGGGACGATCTTAAGGTCTGTCTCGATACCCGGTGTCATCCATCCGCACTGAGTCATGTGATAACCGTCAACGTCATCATAGATGTCGATCCATGCGGAAGACTCCATCGGTTCGAAATCTACCTGGAATCCTACAGCCTGCAGGTTGGCTGTGATGAACGCGCCGACTTCCTTGGTCTTCTGGTAGAAACCTACGCCCGTTACATACTTGAGAGTCGGGAGACCCTGTCCGTCGGGATATCCTGCCTCAGCAAGGAGTTCCTTTGCTTTGTCCGGATTGTATTCCGGAAGTTCTGCATCGAAGTAACCCCATGTTCCCGGTGCAACAAAGTTTGTAGCCAGCTGTGCATATCCGTTGAAGATGTCGTTAACGATCGTCTCACGGTCGATAGCATAAGCGATAGCCTGTCTGATGAGTTTGTTGCCCATCGGATCTACGTTGCCCTTGAGACCGAGGTGCTGTACTTCCGAAGTCGGATGTTCGTAGATCACGCAGTTCTCATCAGCATCTACTACCGATACCATGTCGGACTCAAGTCTCTCAACGATGTCGGCCTGGCCGCTCTGGAGAGCCGAAAGTCTCGATGTTGCGTCTGCTACGTATTTGTATTCGATGTTTTTGATCTGGGGGATGTCTCCGCGGTAGTCTTCGTTTACAGTGAAGTATACGCATTCGTCTTCGTATTTGACGAATTTGTATTTGCCTGTTCCGTTGTAACGGAGGTTCAACGTATTCTCAGGATCCGCGATGTCGTCAGCGGACATGATCGGCGCGAACGCGAGCATGTTGATGAGTCCCGCGCACTTGGATTTGCTGACTGTGCTGACGTTGACCTCATAGGGACCTACTTTTTCAACAGCGAGCTGTTCAGTAAACCATGTAGCTGTCGGGTTGTCCGGCGACGAATAATACGGCAGGGATGCCACTACGTCATCAGCGTCGAAATCGCTGCCGTCATGGAATTTGACACCTTCGAGCAGTTTTACGTTCAGAACCGTACCGTCATCATTGTATTTCCACTCTGTGGCAAGTGACGGTTCGATCTTGTCTGTTTCCTGGTTGTACTCCATGAGTCTGTCAAGAGCGAGCTGTTCGCCGCGGGCACCGATGATGGTCGTATGCTGCGTCGGGTTGAACGTCGCCTGCCAGTTCTGTGATGTGAGGATGACGATCGTGTCCTTATCGCCTGCATCTGTTCCTATTGATGCCGCGGAAGAAGCTGCACTTGCTTCGTCTCCTCCGCCACTGTCACCGCCGCCGCAAGCAGCCATGGTGAACATCATGACGAGCGCAAGCAGGATCACCAATACTTTTTTCATTTTCATAATACCCTCCTTATGAATCGCTTTCCGGTATTTCTCCTGATGATGACGTTTCTCCGGATGCGCGCCGGTCTGCGGCCTGCTTCCGGGATGATGAATGAAACGCAGTTTTTAAGGAACACCTTCGATTTATCGCTTTAAAGCGAAAAACGATTCGCAATATTTTGTTAATAATAGTTTACCCCTGTTATCGCCGGCTTGTCAAGATGCGCACTCGTGCATACAACAACTTATACATGTATTCTTTGTGAGTCGGCAACAAAAATTGACTATATCGATGTAAGTCCGTCGTATTGTGATCCTTTTGAGTTTCTCTAAAAAAACAAGTATACATGCCTGTTCTCAAAAACTTCTGCACAAATGCTCAGAAAGTGATATAATTGTTAAAATGCACAAAGCTTCTCGTTTGTTTTTGTGTGTAAAATCCGAATACACAAGCGCAAGCGACGCTTTGTCAAGAAACAAATATCAATATCCGTCGGACAACGTTTACTCGTCTACGGTCATCGGCAGGAAGAATTATGGGTATCAGAGATTCATTCAAAAACAAGAAACGCATCGTTGTAAAAGTCGGTTCGTCTTCCCTCACACATCCGGAGACGCTCAGGCTCGACCTTATAAAAATGGAGATACTCGTCCGCGAGCTTTCTGACCTTAGAAACGGCGGAGCTGACGTGGTACTCGTCACATCAGGTGCGATCGCTGTCGGCAGAAGCGCGCTCGGGTTCGATTACAAACCCGACGAGATATCTGAAAAACAGGCGTGCGCCGCTGTAGGCCAAACCCGCCTGATCATGATCTATCAGAAACTTTTTGCCGAGTACAATCAAATCGCGGCTCAGATACTCCTTACGAAAGACAACGTACTCAATCCTATTTCACGTTCAAACGCGCGCAACACTTTCGAGGAGCTTTTAAAACTCCACGCTATACCCGTCGTGAACGAAAATGACACCGTAGCCGTATCAGAGATCGAGCAGCTCCCGAATTTCGGCGACAACGATACGATGTCCGCAGTCATCGCGTCACTTATAAACGCTGATCTTCTGATACTTCTTTCCGATATCGACGGCCTCTATACCGACGA
>JAFOKI010000201.1 GCA_017419895.1 Eubacterium sp.
GGCTTGAAGGTCCAGGATTGGATGAAACCGATCTTCAAATATGTGGTACCAATCATAGTTATCGCGCTCTACATCATCGGACTCAAAGGATTCCAGTGGAAATAAGTATTTCCGACAATCACATTTAATGTAAGCAAAGCGACCGGCATCTAAAACGCCGGCCGTTTTTTCATGTCAGAAGCGTATCATCTCCGCGCGCCCGGACAAAAAGGCATCCACTTCTCAGCGTGGGGTTCGTTTCTGGGACAACTGCTTCTACGAAGCATGGACCGTGCGCAGGAGCTCTACTCAAGCATGCTGCTGCGTGGCTATCATGAGCATTTCCACTACGCAGACATCGATCGTTTCAAAACGCGCGACGCATTGTTCATGATATGCGGCATACTGTTCTTCCTGCTTCTGAGATACGGAAATATAGCACAGCTCGTAGGCGGGCTGGTCGTGAGGTGATACAGATGATAGAATTCCAGCATGTGAATTTCTCATATGAAAAAGGTACGGACGTACTGCACGATATGTCATTCATGATTGAGAAAGGTGAATCGGTCGGCCTTATCGGGGCCAACGGAGCCGGAAAGTCGACCATCATGAAACTTCTGCTTGGACTCCTTCAGGGAGACGGCAAGGTATTGATCGACGGTATTGAGGTAAAAAAAGAGACGCTTAAGGAAATCCGCGCCAAGCTCGGCTTTGTTCTACAAAACTCCGATAACCAGATGTTTATGCCTACGGTCTACGAAGACATGATATTCGGACCGCTGAACTATGGCCTCAGCCGCGAAGAGGCTGACAAACGCGTCGACGAAGTGCTTGCCCGACTGAATCTCGAATATCTGAAGCACCGCCACAATCACAAGATATCCGGCGGCGAGAAACGTATGGGAGCCATTGCCACGATACTCGCCATGGAGCCTGCGGCAATACTCATGGACGAGCCAACATCGGCTCTGGATCCTTACAACCGCCGCATTGTCATCAATACGATCCGTGAGCTGGATCAAACCAAGCTAATCGCGTCTCACGATCTCGACATGATACTCGACACGTGCGACAGAGTCATACTCATCTCCGGCGGGCGCATCGCTGCCGACGGACCTTCAAAAGAGATCCTAAGCAACAAAGAACTGCTGGAATCCAACAGGATGGAACTCCCACTCAGCATGATGAATCAAAAATGATAGAAACGCAGCATCGATCGATGCTGCATTTTTGTTTCTCAAAAAACACAGCAGATTCTATATAGAAATCTTTCGTTATAAATAACAATTAAATAATGACAAACCCCAGCCCATATGATACAATTAGTATGCTACATTATGGGTTATTTTAGGCTGAAATATTTAAGGAGTAGTTATGGGTAATGCACCGAAATATCCGGTAAACACCGTCATCAAAGCAATCGAACTAGTTGAATATCTTGCCGGACTGAACGGCGGTATGGGAGCCACGGCGACAGAAATATGGAAAGCGCTGGACCTCACCAAGAGCACGACACACAGACTGCTCGACACACTCTCATTCTTTGACTGGATCACCAAAGACAACGATACAGGAAGATACAGACTCGGATGGGAGATGTACAAGATCGGACAGATGCTTCCGACACAGAATAACCTTCTCAGCATCGATAAGAAATTCCTTGCGGACCTCAGCAATACGGTTGCTGCCACGGTCAATCTCGGCGTTCTCAAGCACGATGAGACAGTCATCATTTCACAGGTCGAGAGCACACACATGAAAGCGATCTCACACATCACAGCCGAACGTTACGAGGCGATCTACGCGACCGCGCTCGGTAAAATGATGATCAGTGAGATGTCAGATGAAGAAATCAGGGAAATGTTCTCCGGCACTGAATTCATCAAATACACCGAAAACACGGTAAATAACGTTGACGAGCTTATCGAACGCGTCAATTTTGCCAGGAAGAATGGTTACGCATTGGACGAACAGGAATTCAACGAGAACCTTTACTGTATCGCAATGCCGATCAGAAACTATACCGGCCGCATAGTCGCAGCGCTCAGTGTGAGTTCTATTCCCAGCGAGGTCACTGACGAAAAGCGCGAACTGATACTCACTGAACTCAAGAAAACCAGCGACGCGATATCGGCAACACTCGGCAACAAGTGAACATCGCCGGTCTGACACAAACTTCGGCTTTGTTACAAAGCCACAAGCGTCACAGAGGTAATAAAATGCTGAAAAGCCAATTTGTCAGAGAGATCGGTCCGGAGGCCGATCCTCTTTGGATAGGAAAAGGGCTCTCCCCTTCCGACCTTGAAAAACCCCAGATACTCATCGATTCCACATATGGCGACAGCCATCCCGGAAGCACGCATCTTGATGCTTTGTCGGATGCGGCAAAGCTTGCCGTGTTCACAGCCCAAGGAGCGGCATCATGCTACACAGTAACCGACATCTGCGACGGTGTAGCTACCGGTCACGAAGGCATGAATTATTCGCTGATCTCACGCGACATGATTGCAGGTATGGTCGAAATACACGCGATGGCATCCGGATATGACGGGCTCATCACTATTTCCTCCTGTGACAAATCCACACCGGGCCACCTGATGGCTCTTGGCAGACTCAATATCCCCGGCATCCACATACCCGGAGGTTCAATGGCTGCGGGACCTGCCTTTATATCTGCAGATACCTGCTACGAAACGGATATAAAAGTCGCAGATGGAAGAATGTCTCATGCTGAGGAGTTTTATGTCCAGTGCTCGGCTTGCCCGGGAAGCGGCGCCTGCCAATACATGGGTACAGCGAGCACAATGCAGATAATGAGCGAAGCCCTCGGCATGGCTCTCCCCGGAAGCGCGCTGGCACCGGCAGGCAGCAATATGCAAAAGCGCATCGCCCATGAGACCGGAAAACGCATTGTGGGGCTTGTAAAACAAGACCTCAGGCCTTCGGATGTTATGACACGAAAAGCATTCGAGAACGCCATCAAAGTACATGCCGCGGTCGGAGGTTCGACCAATGCAGTTCTGCATCTTCCGGCAATCGCAAATGAGCTCGGTATCACTGTCACACACAATGATTTCCAGGAGTTAACAAAGTGTATTCCCCTCCTCACGAGTATCCTGACCGCTGGTAAATGGCCAAGCCAGTATTTCTGGTATGCCGGCGGAGTACCGAGAATCATGCTGGAGCTCAGGGACTTCCTCGATCTCGGTCTGATGACCGTTACCGGAAAAACGA
>JAFOKI010000202.1 GCA_017419895.1 Eubacterium sp.
ACCCGATTCGATTTTGCTCGGAGAGGTTTGGGAAGACGCCTCGAACAAGATAGCTTACAGCGAACGCAAAAACTATTTTGAAGGCGACAAGCTGGATTCTGTGATGAACTATCCGTTCAGGGTAGGA
Source organism: Eubacterium sp. (assembly GCA_017419895.1). Classification (GTDB taxonomy): domain Bacteria; phylum Bacillota; class Clostridia; order Peptostreptococcales; family Anaerovoracaceae; genus Aminicella. Next base: position 128 of record JAFOKI010000202.1, read on the forward strand.
ATAATATCATTCGTCCGGTACGGCGACGCGTATTCGCTCGCGGAGGCTGTCGAGCGCATCGTGGAGAACTATCCGCCTGAGGTCACTGCGTGTCTGATGAACATGCTTGGGACCCATGACACGGAGAGGATACTGACCGCGCTCGGCGGGAAAGATTTCGGAAGCGATCCGCCGCGGGACGTGGTCGCCGGAGTCAAAATGACTCCGGAGGAACGCGAAAGAGCGGTGCGTCTCCTCAAGATCGCATCCGTGCTCCAGATGACGCTTCCCGGTGTTCCGTGTGTGTATTACGGAGACGAAGCAGGCACGGAAGGCTACAAGGACCCGTTCAACAGGACGTGCTTCCCCTGGGGGAATGAGGATCCGGACATTATGAATTGGTACCGGAACATTATCCGGATCAGGCGTTCACACGCGGTTTACAAAACCGGAAGGTACAGGACCGCAGCCTGCGTCGGCGGACTTTACGCTTTTGAAAGATATGCTGACGGTGAACGTATGGTAACGGCCGCTAACTGCGGCGAAAAAGAAGAACTGCTGCTGCTGGCAGGATGCTGGCGTGATCTTCTGACAGGAAGGGAGTTCCGGGACAATATAACTTTGTTCCCGCAGGAAGTTCTGCTGCTGGAAGAAATAAAGTGATTGGAGGGGAATGATGGCTTACAAAGAGAATTATGAAAAATGGCTTGCTTCGCCGGTAGTCGATGAGGCAACAAAGGCAGAACTCAGAGGCATCGCTGCAGATGAACTCGAAATAGAGGGCCGCTTTACCGCGATGCTCGATTTCGGCACGGCGGGACTCAGAGGCATCATGCGGGCAGGCCTTAACGGAATGAACGTCTACACAGTGCGCTATGCCACACAGGGCCTCGCCGATCTCATCAATACATGCGGTGAGGATATAGGCGGAGGCGTCACGATCGCGTACGACTCAAGGAACAACAGCCCGCTGTTTGCCGAGCAGGCTGCGTGCGTACTTGCCGCCAACGGCATTCATGTAAATATTTTCGATGAATTAAGACCCACTCCGGAGCTTTCGTTCGCGCTGAGAGAAACGGGTTCGATCGCCGGTATAAATATCACGGCGAGCCACAATACAAAAGAATATAACGGCTATAAAGTCTACTGGTCGGACGGCGCGCAGCTTCCCCCCGAACATGCCGCGCAGGTGTCCGCACAGCTCAAGAACATCGACATTTTCGACGATGTCAAGCTGATAACCATGGAAGACGCAAAAGACAGGGGGCTTATTACGGTGCTTGGCTCCGCAATGGACGAGAAGTACTTAAAGAACGTTGTTGCCCAGTCGATCGCAGAGGATGCGGTAGAAAAATACGCGGATGATTTCACTATCATCTACACTCCGTTCCACGGCACGGGTTACAAACTGGTGCCTGAAGTGCTTGACTGGATCGGAATGAAACACGTTCTGACAGTTCCCGAACAGATGGTGATCGACGGAGATTTCCCGACGGTCAAATCCCCGAACCCGGAATATGTTGAGGGATTCGCGATCGCTATCGACATGGCCAGAAAGAACAACGTCGATCTGATCATAGGAACGGACCCGGACGGCGACCGCTGCGGCATCGTGGTAAGGAACGGTGACGAGTACATGACTCTCACCGGAAACCAGATCGGCGTCCTGCTCCTCGACTTCCTGATCAGGGCCCGCCGTGAGGCAGGAACGCTCGCTCCCAACAGCGCAGCCTGCAAGAGCATCGTTTCGACCACTATGGCGAACAAGATCTGCGACGTGAACGGTGTCAAGCTGTTTGAAGTCCTCACCGGATTCAAGTTCATCGGCGAGAAGATCAAGGAGTTCGAAGCAAGCGGCGAGTATACATATCTCTTCGGCTTTGAGGAGAGCAACGGCTATCTTGCCGGCACATATGCCCGCGACAAAGACGCCGTCGTCGCCTCCATGCTCGTTGCCGAGATGGCGTGCTGGTACCGCGGACAGGGCATGGATCTCTATCAGGCCATGCAGGCTCTCTACGAGAAATACGGATGGTTCAGTGAAAAAGTCCTTTCGTTCACTGTCGCGGGATTCGACGGACCGCAGAAGATGGCCAAGCTCATGACGGATCTGAGAGAAAACCCGCCGGCAGAATTCGGCGGACTCAAGGTAGAGCGCGTCCGCGACTATAAGACCGGTGTGATAACCGATCTCAGGACAGGAAGCACTTTGCCGACTGGACTTCCGGCAAGCAATGTGCTGTTCTACGACCTTGAGGATGGATGCTCGGCGATCATCCGTCCGTCGGGAACAGAGCCGAAAGTCAAACTCTATGTAATGGTACGGGCCGACGATCAGGCCGCGTCCAAGGCGCGTCTCGATGCCGTGGTAGAATCCGGCTCGGCGCTGCTCGCAATATAGTATGTATCAAAGGGCCGGGGCGCTTGCGCCTCCGGCCCGCTTTGTCGGAGATGACAGGAACGCAGGGCAGGCGTAGAAGCTTTGTCGGGGAATTTATAGTAGAGAAACGGAGGGATACATTATGAGAAAGAGATCTATAATAGTGGTCTTTGCCGCACTGGTGCTGGTTCTTATGATGGCGGTAGCTGCCCATGCAACGATCTATGAGGCAGATATCATCGAAAACGGCTGGAAAAGCGTCAGGATAAACGGACCTGACAACATGTATGTAACGCAGTATATAACCACCTGGCCGTGGCATTTCGACGAGGAAGGCTGCG
>JAFOKI010000203.1 GCA_017419895.1 Eubacterium sp.
ATTACGGTACGTGTTCATGTATGGTTACGATCGGCGTGGTTCACAAAGAGCAGAAACATATGCCGGACGGCAGTGTGCAGGAACGGGATGTGCTCAACTGCACAGTCACGCTCGATGAGAGATTGTCGGACGGTTTCTATAACGCGAAGTCACTAAAGATCGTCAAGTACCTGCTCGAACACCCGAAAGTGCTGGAGGAGGAGATCAGGGAACCGGTACCGGTCGAACTATAGAAGCGTCTTGACGTAGGCCAGCGCATCGTCTATCAGGAACTCACCGGATCCCCCGAATCCAATACCGTTTTGAATTGTGATCTGCTCCGGAGGATCAGTCACGCCGATCACATGGGCAGCCCGGTTCTCACCGTTTTTGTCGACGGTGATGACCATGGTATAGGTCCGGTTTGCATTTCCGCCTCCGTTTGAATAGGAGCCGACAACTTCGTGATAGTCATAGACAAACAGGTAAGTGTCAGCTTCTTCGACTGACTTTGCAAGGCGGTCATTCGGGATATCATAAAAGTCCTCGCCTTTTAGTGCGCTGCTTCCCGAGCATTCGTTGTCGACCAGTGCAATGATCTTGTTGCCGAGGGCCGGCGTGCCTTCTTCATTTTTTGTCGCGCATTTGAGTTGCAATGATTTGGCGATGTCATTCATGGCCTGGCTGATCTCAGCGTTTTTCTCATCATTTACCTTTTTCTCATACTCGGCCTTGAGTTCATCGGTCATCGGGATCTCGAACTTGTCCTTCGCGACACCGTTGATCTTTTTGATCTGGTCGAGGTTTTTCATACGCTCAAAGAATTCGATCGTTTCGATCGAAGGATCGACATCCTTCCCGTCTTTTTTGCAGAAAGTAACCTCAGTGACTTTGGATCGTTCGATGCTGCTGTCAAATGTAATGTTCGGAACCAGGTTTTCGCTTTGCAGTAACGTCACTTTCTCTGTGTTCGGGAAATAGGTGCCGATATCGGCAACAACGGTCGAACCGGGTACAGTCAGATCAGTGACACTGGTGCAGGGCTCGATATCGTCGTTTTCAAACATATTCAGGATATCAGCATCGATGACCAGCGTTTTAAGGTTTTTGATTCTTGACAGACCGTGATAATCATCGCCGGAATTATTGAACTCCGATACATAAGCTACCGGCGTCGTCAGAGCGAGTGATTTGCAGTCGAATGATTCAAAGAAAGTGAACATATCCTGCTCGCCGGCGATCGAGCGGGGATGTACACCGAACATCGGAACATCTTGACCGTCCCAGACGGGCTTCACAGCTTCGGCCGCCTTTGGGATCGTTTCCTCGTCATCTATTTCAATATCATCAAACTCAAAATACGGGATCTTTTTGCTGCTGTCATATTTCAACAGATCGTCGACGCTGAACTCGCCTTCACCTTTGCCCGGAAATGCCTCTTTGAGCGCAGCGTAGGTTTTGGCATAAATCTCATTCTCATCACGCCAGTCTGCGGCTTTCTTCTCCTTCTTTGCAGAACTGCCTGACGGAGTGTTTTTTCCGCAGGACGCGGCAAAAAGCAGGACAAGTGTTAGGAGCATACTCAAAGCAGTCAGAGTGATAATGCGTTTCATTATGTACCTCCGTTCATCGGGTTTCCAACATAAGTGAATTGTTAATAAAAGTATAATCAGAAGTCTGCTATTTGACAAGAATACAGGTACGTGAGATACTACATTTCTATGGAAGAACAAAGAATCGTCAACAAAATGTCCCTTATGGGGATTCTTGGCAATGTAGCTCTGGCAGCCTTCAAACTGACAGCCGGTATCATCGGTAAATCAGGCGCCATGGTGTCGGACGCTGCGCACTCACTGTCTGATGTTGTGGCGACGCTGATCGCCTATATCGGAGTTCGGCTGTCAAGACAGGAGGAAGACGCCAATCACCCTTACGGACACGAGAGACTGGAATGTGTGGCTTCGCTGATTTTGAGTCTCATCCTGGCAGGCACAGGTATCGGTGTCGGCTATTCGGGGATCCGGAAACTGTTTCTTGTGCATGAGACACCGGAGATCCCTACACTGCTTCCATTGATTGCGGCAGTTGTTTCGATCGTGGTCAAAGAGGGCATGTTCCGATATACGATGTACTACGCCAGGAAGCTGGACTCCTCTGCCTTTAAGGCGGATGCCTGGCATCACCGTTCTGACGCTATGTCATCAGTGGGTGCTTTCGCAGGTATCGGTCTGGCCAGATTGGGGTTTCCGATCATGGATCCTATTGCAGGCTTAGTCATTGCCGTGCTGATCCTGAAAGTGGCATTTGATATTTTCAAAGATGCGATCGCCAAGATGCTGGATACTTCAGTTGGCAAAGACTTTGAGCGAAGCGTCCGGAAGTTCATCGAAGAGCAGCCTGATGTACGGCATATCGATGTGCTGCGCACAAGGCAGTTTGGAAACAGGATCTATGTCGATCTGGAGATCGCGGTCCGGAGAGATATGTCGTTAGTCGAAGCGCATAATATTGCGGAGAATGTACATAGAAATGTGGAAAAAGAGTTCCCGAATGTCAAGCACATTATGATACATGTCAATCCGGAAAGAGAAAAATAAAAGAAAGCAGCTCATCTGAGCTGCTTTTCATGTATATGCTGTTGAATCTTTTTGCCCTTTTCATGGACGTAATTTTTTACGCCGGTGTGATTAACTTCACTTCCTTTCACAAGGTCTTTGACCGCGTTGTACTTATCAGCGACTGATACAACAATGCCTTCAATGGAGTTTGGCGCTTTAGCCTGCCCCATCGGCCACATGTGCCGTTCGATAATATCTTCGGTCTTTTCGGGCAAATCGCTCACAAGTTCTCTCGCAACTGCAACAGACTCTTTCGGGTGTTCTCTGCTGCATTCCTTGCCGGAAGAGAACTTTTCGTATCTTCCGAGCATCCCCAGATCATGACAAAGCGAAGCGACAACGACGGCCGGAACATTGACTTTGATATGAAGTTTCTTGAGAACATAGCAGATCATCACACTCGAGACGGTTACTCTGATCGTGTGCTCCCCGACTGTTGACCAGCGGTGATGCGTCTGCTCAAAAGCGCTGCGCATCTCTTCTGAATCGATGACTTCGCCGCCGTAGCGCTCGACATCATCTGCGATCCGCTGGTTGAGGTATTCGCGCTTGGCTTCTATTTTTTTATGTAATTTACTGTTGGTGTACGGTGTTTTCATTGCCTCATTTCCTCAGTTTATCTTTCAGGCATCAGGTCATTATATACAGATGCATGCGGGAGGTCAATAAGTTTTTTATGAATTTTCTGTTAATAAAAAAACTCGTAGATAAAAAGGTTGAACAGAAGGCTTGACATGTGCCCATGAGGCGGAGAAAATGGATAAAGCGATGGCAGAAAGGAAATGAAATGACGCTTACTACTGAACGGCTGATCTTGCGTCCCTGGGAAGAGTCAGACGCGGAAAGTTTATATGAATATGCCAAAGATGACCGGGTGGGACCCATTGCCGGATGGCCGGTCCATACGAGCGTGGAAAACAGCCGGGAGATCATCCGAACCGTACTGTCGGAGCCTGAGACTTATGCCGTTTGCCTGAAGGAGGACAACAGAGCGATCGGATGTGTCGGGCTGTCAACCGGAGAGAAGAGCAATATCGGCTTGCCGGATACAGAAGGAGAGATCGGATACTGGATCGGCGTTCCCTTCTGGGGCAGGGGGCTGATCCCTGAAGCGGTAAATGAAGTCATCAGGCATGCTTTTGAGGACCTGTATCTTGAGGCGCTCTGGTGCGGCTATTTCGATGGAAACATCAAGTCAAAGAGAGTACAGGAAAAATGCGGATTCAAATATCATCACACGGATCAAGACATCTACTGGAAGCAGATGGATGATATCCGCACGGAACATATCTCACGCCTCGGCAGAGAGGACTGGAAATAAAGAGAATGGAACAAAGCAGGAGACTGTTCGGTCCCGGGTCTTTCTATAAAAGCGCGCTGGCAATCGCTGTGCCGATTATGCTGCAGCAGATGATACAGAGCCTGGTATCGTTGGTTGACAATTTCATGGTAGCCGGACTCGGGGACGTATCCATGTCAGGGGTAAACGTCGCCGGGCAGATTCTCTTTGTCTTTATGGTCTTTCTCAATACGGTCTGTATGACGGGCGGCATTTTCATGACGCAGTTCTTCGGAGCAGGAGACCGCGAGGGCATGGGGCAGGCGTTCCGATTCAAACTGGTGATGGGATTGGCGGCGTTTGTGCCGTATTTTCTGGTTACGATCGTCTTCCCGCGCGCGGTCATGTCTCTGATGCTGATTGGCAATACGCAGGCTGATCTGATTTTGAACGAGGCTGTAAAATACATGCACATCATGTTCTTGATGGGTATCCCGTACACCATATCAGTATGTATCGCGACATCGCTGCGGGATATGGGACAGGTAAAAATACCGCTGTATGTGACTATGGCAGCTATGCTGACAAACGCGGTGCTCAACTGGATCCTGATCTACGGTCATTTCGGGTTTCCGAGGATGGGCGTCAGGGGTGCGGCATATGCGACGGTCATTGCCCGTGCTTTTGAGTTTATTCTCTTCATCGTAGTTTATAGCAGGCTTAAGCCGGCTTTTATGATCAGGATGGCCGATTTCTTCAAAATTAATGGCCGACTGTTTCGTGAGACACTTAAGAAAGGTGCCCTCATCCTGTTTTGTGAGATGGTGTGGGTCTTTTCTGAGACGATTACCACCGCGGTCTACAACGGAAGAGGAGGAGCTGATGTTGTTTCGGGCATGGCGGCCGGATTCTCGATCGCCAATCTTCTCTTCGTGGCGTTCGGAGGTATTTATTCCGCGACCGGTGTCATTATGGGCAAATCGCTCGGTGCCGGAAAGCTGGAAAAAGCCAGGACGGAAAAGACGTGGCTTTTGTCCGGAGCCGCCGTATTCGGTCTGTTCATGATGTTTTTCGGTTTTGGGACTACGCTGCTTGTTCCGGTTGTATACGGACGACTCAGCGTCAGCGCTGTTAACATCTGCCGGAATATGGTCATGCTGATTGCCGTCTGTATGCCCTTCTGGCTGTATATGAATACGCAGCAGGCGATTGCCAGAGCCGGCGGAGATACGGCGATGGG
>JAFOKI010000204.1 GCA_017419895.1 Eubacterium sp.
ACTGCACTGCGGAAGGGCAGATCAGATATATACTTCCGGCAAACGAAAATCTCTATGCCGGACTGGCTGAATTTGATGATGTTTACCGGCAGCTTTACGATATAGTCAGGAATGAATACAACTGCGTGCTCAGGTACGGAAAAGATTTCTATGAGGAATTCCCCCGGAAATCAGCCGAACTGCGGGAACTGCTGGCTGAGAAAAAAGATGAAACCGGGTAAATTACCAAATGAATTGACGATATGCAAGAATGCAGATATTGACATATGTCAATAAAGCGGGTATCGTAATAAATGACATATGTCAATAAACTGCGCAAGCAGCAAATGTCTTAAAGGAGAGCTTATGCCAAGACCATTCAGATGCCGCAGAATTGAACAGATGCCGGTCTTCCGGAGTTTTTCACCCGATGATATCACGGCTGAGGACAGTGTCCGTATGACAGTTGATGAATTCGAGGCTTTGCGGCTTTTGGATGATGAGGGACTCACACAGGAAGCCTGCGCTGCCAGAATGAACATCGCCCGCACCACGGTGACGGCGATCTACGACAGCGCGAGGAAAAAAGTTGCGGATGCCCTGGTTCACGGCAAGCGGCTGCTCATTGCGGGCGGACATTGTGATTACAGTCCGGTCGACATCAAACAAAGCATTATTGAGAAAGGAAACAATACTATGAGAATCGCAGTCACTTATGAAAACGGGGAGATCTTCCAGCATTTCGGACATACGGAACACTTTAAGCTGTACGATGTTGAAGACGGCAAGATCGTCGGCGAACAGATAATCGATACAGTCGGGAGCGGCCACGGCGCTCTTGCGGGGTTCCTTCAGGCTGTGAACGCAGACGCGCTGATCTGCGGAGGGATCGGTATGGGAGCCCAGATGGCTTTGGCAGATGCGGGGATAAGGCTGTATGCGGGAGTTCAGGGTCAGGCTGATGTCGCGGCAAAAGCGCTTGCGGAAGAGACTCTGGAATATGATCCGAACGCCAGCTGCGATCACCATGAACACCACCATGGAGACTGCGGCCATGACCATTGCGCCGATCATCACTGCCACGGGAATTGATTGAATAGAATTAAGCTGACGAAAAAACAGACGGGCACTGCCCGTCTGTTTTCTGTCCATAAATGGGTGGAACGCTACTTAACTGTGACGTTAATCACTTTGTTCACACCGTTCTGCGCGTAAACGTAGATCTTGCACTTGCCCTTTCCGACTGCCTTGATCGAACCCTTCTTGGTCACGGTCGCGACTTTGGTATTCGAGGACTCGTAGGCGAGCTTGCGGTGGCGTTTGATCGGCTTGTCGGCTTTGACTTCGGAAGCTTTGATCTTCGCGGTCTTGCCCTTCTTGATCGTCACCTTGAGGGCTTTCTTGCCTTTGTTCTTTCCGACCGAGGTGACCTTTACGGCTTTGGCTACGCCATTCTTGCCGCCCTTTGTTGCGGCGTGGATCGTCGGGGAAGCGGAGATGGTGACCTCGGTATTGCCGAATTTCTTGTAAGCCACAACGATGTACTTGTAGTACTTGCCCTTCTTGAGCTTCTTCTGCTTGAAGGACGTCTTGCCGGCCGCGAGCTTCTTGATGAGCTTGCATTTGTTGCCTTTTCCGCAGAGATTGCCGAAGATCTTGTAACCGTCCGCGCCGGTGACCTTGCTCCACTTGACGGTTATGCTGCTCTTTGTGAGTTTGGTCGCGTAAGCCTTGAGGAGACCGAATTTCGATCCGGCCTGATCCTTATCGGTGTTGCCTGTCGTGAGGGTCGTGTCGGTGATGAGCAGGGTCTGGGGGTCGATGCCGTTATTATTCGCGTAGTCGACTATCTGCTTAGCTGTAGCCGCGTCTACGCCGAGGGCCTTCTGAACGTCCTCAACGCCGGGTTCTTTTGCTGTCACGTTGATCTCGAAGGACAGGTCCTTGGGATCTGCGATTCCGTATACGGGGCCGCTTACAGTGACAGGACGGAAGTTATTTACGCTCATAGTCTTTGTGAACAAAATACCGTCAAAAGAGCCCTTCAGCGTCACTTTGACTGTGCGCTTTCCGGTCTTGGTATTGGACGCGTCATAATCTATGTCAAAAGCGTCCGCGCTGAGTTTAGTGCCGTCGATCGTCACGGTCACATCGGATTTGTTCAGCGCGTCGCCCGCGGTGATGCTGCTCTTGCTGCAGGTGACGGGTTCAATGGTGTGGAAAACGTCATAGCTGTTTTCCTCCGGGACCGCAAAGTAATGTGTGTTTTCCAGGAATGTCCTGTAAGCAGTCCAGTTCACGCCCTGGGTCTTGTGCCAGACTGTTTTGACCGTTTCTCCCGATGTGGCGCACAAACCGTTATAGTTCGAGGAATAAGGATAGAACTCGTATGCGATCTCGATCGTGGGGTCTCCGCCGAAGATCAGATTGAAAGCCGTAGTGCTTTCCGCCGCGGTCGAGTACTGGTAGGGCTCCCAGGCGAAAGCGTCATCTCGGATCATGCTGACTCCTGCGGGGATGTAGACGAACGCACCGTCTCCGGCGCCCTTGAACGCTGCCCAGCCTATCTCGGTCAGGCTTTCGGGGAGAGAAACTTCCTTGATCGAAGCGCAGCTGTTGAACGCCATTTCGGGGATCGAGGTCACGCCTTCTTCGGCGATGACTTTCCTCAGTTTATTATTGAACCGGAAAGCGCCGATTCCGTAAGTGACATTCTTAAGGAGCAGGACTTCTTCGAAGCCGCAGGCCATGAACGCTTCGCTGCCGACGGTCCTTAACGCATCCGGATTGGAAAGAGTCAGGTGCTTGAGAGAAACACATCCCTGGAACATGCGGGGATAGATCGTCTCAGCCGGATAACGGAAGTTGACTGTTTCGAGGGTCGGCATCTGGCCGAAGAATACAAGCACCGTATCGGCTGCTTTTCCGGGGTCTGCGTCTATGTTCAGAGTTTTAAGCTTTGTAGTGGTATTTGTTTGTTTGATATAGTCGAACGCGCCGTACAGCGGGGACATTATGATATACGGGTTGCCGGTGCCGGCAGCGCAGTCGTTCAAGACGGCGAACAACAAAGCGCCTCTCGGCACGGAAGTATAGCCTTCCGGCGTTTCGCTCGAGAAATAATTAGAGGATTTCCAGTTGAGCGTGACGAGTTTACTGTTGTCTGCCAGTGCCGCCGCGCCTATACCGTAGAGGCTCTCGGGAATCGTGATCTCGGTGATCCCTGTCCCCGCGAGTGCCCTGTAATCGATAGAGATGACGGAACTGTTTTTCAGTATGTCGTCTGTCAGCGAGGAGCAGTTCTCGAAGCAGCGGACACCGAGGCTCTTCTGAGCGTCGCTGAATGTTACGCTGCTCAGGTTCCTGCAGCCCGCAAAAGCCTCGAATCCGATATTCTTGAAAGAGTTGCTTCCGAATTTTATAGAACCCATTCCGGCATTCAGGAATGCTCCCCAATTGCCGGTCCCGTTCTTCCCGGCGCCGTTCAGGTCGAGTGAGGCCTTTGGCGAAAACGCCTTGGCGAAACAAAGCGCCTCCATGCTATCGATCTTTGTCATATCGATGTTTTCCAGAGAGCTGCAGTTGTAGAAAGCGAGAAAACCGACGCTCCTGACAGAAGTTGCTTCTATTTTGAAGGTTTTCAGTTTTGTGCAGTTATAGAACGTGCATGCTTCTATATGACGCTGCGATCCGGAGATCGTAGTATTATCCATACCGGCAGGGAAATTGACTTCGGTCACGCTGCTGTCGGCGAAAGCGCCGTATCCGATGTATTCAAGAGTGTCCGGCAGTGTGACCTTTCCGAGTTTTGTGCAGCCCGAAAGAGCGCCTTCCTGGATGGAAACGGTTCCGTCCTTGACTACGAGATCGCCTTCGTAGCCCGGATCCACACGGACGAGCGTCTTTCCCGCGTAATACACTCCGCCGCTCTTGGCCATGCTTTTTTTCATCCATCTCGGGATTATATCGATCATTCGTTCGGAATCCAGCACTGACCAGGTGTAGTCGGAATTCATATTTGTTTCGAAGCCAAGGACTTTTTTGTCGACGCGCTTATACACGGCGGTCCCGTAAAGCGACCAGCCGTTTATACCCTCGGTATTCGCCGGCAGCGTAAGAGACGTTACCTGATACGGGTACTGCACAGAGATACTGTTGATCTTAGTTATAGGGGCGCCGTTGTATTCATCGGGTATAACGATGTCGCCGATGCCGCTTACAACGATGCTGACTGCGGCTTTTCCGTCAGTCACTCTTCCGGAGATGGAGTAATCCGAATCGGCAAATGCCAGGCTTATACAGCCGAGTGACAGGATGAGTCCGAGGAGAAGGGGGAACAGAAAGCGCTTCTTGCGAGTAACCATTAGCTTGCCTCCAATCATAAAAACAAAGATGCCAAACGTGGTTGAAACCAATAACTATTTTAGCACCGCGGATGTTGGCGGTCAATTTAATGCTTTGCAAAAAAAACTTGATTTATCACGCATACGGAGTATAATGAGCGCGGTAAGAAGCATCGGCAATCCGGCTGATGGCTTTGTCAGTGAAATTGGAGATATGTTATTGAAAGGCAAGGTGTAAAAATGAAGAAAAAACTGATACTTCTGGTGTGCGCTGTTCTCGCGGTAATGCTGGTTCTGCCCGCATGCGGTTCTGACTCCAAGAAGGAAGAGCCTGCGGCTTCTTCAGCTGCAAGCTCGGCAGCTGCCCCGGCTGAGGTCGAGATCGACTACGGTACTTCTGAGCTCTATTCGCAGGAGGATATCGATCAGGCGATGGCGATCGTAAAGGACAATGTAGCGGCATGGGGAGAGGGATTCACTCTCAAAAACATCAGATATGCCGGCGACGACGCGAACAGTGAAGAGAACATCAAGTGGATCAATGAGCTCGCGGAAGGCCAGGACAAGGATCCGGTTTACCTCGAGGTAATGGAGCTGATGACAGACTTCCATACTCCGGCTGAATTCCCCGAGATCACCGCATGGGAAGCCGATCAGGATTATACCGACTACCAGTGGTGGTTCGGCAGAACAAAGGGCGGCAGCTGGGAACTCCTGTCCAGCGGATATTGATCCTGGAATGCGGCGCGCATAAAAAATATCCAACAGTGTTTAATAGCCTGCCCGGCGGGGCAGGCTTTTTCGTTGGAGTTTTTCACGGCTTGTATATATAAAGAGACCGGGAGCATTTGCTTCCGGTCGTTGACCACTAACAGCGGATCATTATTTAACTGTGACGGTAATGACTTTGTTCACGCCGTTTTGCGCGTAAACATAGATCTTGCATTTGCCCTTGCCCACGCCCTTGATAGAACCTTTCTTGGTCACGGTTGCGACCTTGACGTCCGAGGACTCGTAGGCGAGCTTGCGGTGGCGTTTGATCGGCTTGTCGGCTTTGACTTCGGCGGCTTTGATTTTTGCTTTTTTGCCCTTCTTGATAGTCACCTTGAGAGCTTTCTTGCCCTTGGATTTTCCGACCGAGGTGACCTTGACGGACTTGGCTACGCCATTCTTGCCGCCCTTAGTCGCTGCGTGGATCGTCGGACTGGCAGCGATCGTTACCTCTGCGGTGCCGAACTTCACGGACTCATATTCCGGCAATAGACAGCCCGCATCAAATCAAAAAGTTTGTTTATGAGACCTTTTGAGGTCTCATTTTTTGTGTTTTTCCGGTTTTCGGACGTAATCAGGTGTTCGATTTACTTGGGGCTTCCCGGGCCATATAATGCAGACAAAGAGAGGTTGACGAAAGAAATGGAGGAATACAAAATGTTTAGAAAACTCTTCACAACTGGCCTTGACGACTACAGAAAAGCACATTGGGAAAGCGCGTTCGTTTTCACTGAATATGAAACAAAGGATCTTTAATGAATAGCAATCAAAACTCCTACAATCTAAAGTGGCCTGCCTGACGAGGCAGGCTTTTTCTATAGCGTTTGGGTAATAAAGATATATAATATGAAAAGAATAAGGCGGGGTATCGTCTTAAGGGGAGGAAATATGAATGACAGCAAAATGATGGAATCGCTGAGTGAGACCATTTACAGGAAACTATACAATGACACTATTTTTCTGAAGATCGAACCGGGAGCTACACTCGTGGTCAAAGACATCGCGGAAGAAATGAGCGCGAGTACTTCGCCAGTCAGGGACGCGATCGACAGGCTGGCCGATCGGGGACTTGTCGAGAAGGTGCCCGGAAGAAAAAGTCCGATCGTATCAAGGATAAGGTTTGCGGACTGCATGCAGCTTCTTGAGGTGCGCCAGAGTCTGGAAGCGCATGCTGCGTACTATGCCGCCAAACGGATAAAAGACGACGAACTCGAGGCCCTCAGGCAAAAACTAGAAGCTTTGAAAATAACCGGTAAACCAGATCCAATAAAACAGGCAAAGGCCGATGCGGCGTTCCACAAGCAGATATTTGCCGCTTCGCATAACGAGTACTTTATCAGCGCGTTCGCGAGGATATACCCAAGGTTTCTGAGGTATCTTCTTTATGTAATGAAGAATCTGGACGTGAGCAAACTGAACCAGTATGAGAGACATCTTCCTATATATAATGCTATAGCATGCAGGAGTGCCGTATTGGCGCGTGATGAGGTCCTCGATTCTGCTGAGTACGCGTTCATAATAATGCATCTGGGTCTGGAAAAAGCGGATGGCCCCGGAGGGGCTTTGTTGCGGTAAAAACAGCCTGCGGAAGCCCCGGAGTCTGCGATTAGCACATTAAGATTGTTAAATTTTTATTGCATTAGTAAATGGGATGACATATAATTGATATGTTAAATGTTACATGCTTCAAGCGACATTTAACAGACACTTACCGATCAATATTTTTATCTTTAGATCTAAGGAGGATATAGTAATGTTGAAGACTGGTGCACAGTACCTCGAAGAAATGAAAGCGATGAGACCGAACATCTATAAGTATGGCAAACTCATCGAGGATCCGACAACAGACCCGATCACAGCTGCGCATATTAAAAACGTAGCTATGTGGTATGACCGTTCATGTGATCCCGCAACACAGGATCTCTACACAACGACTTCTTTCCTGACAGGCGAAAGAGCTCATCGTTGGAACACGATCATGACCAAGCCGGAAGATCTCGTCGGCAACATGGACATGAAGCGTGACGGCTACAGAGCATGTGGTTCCTGCATGGGACCCTGCTGTGCAGGCTGGGTAATCATGAACGCTCTTTGGTCCGTAACATATGACATGGACAAAGAATACGGCACAGACTATCATGAGAGACTCAAGAAATTCGCTATGTTCGCGGAAGAGAAAGCTCTCTCCCTCGCAGGCGCTATCACAGACGGTAAAGGTAACCGTGGAGCAGGCGCAGGCGCTCAGGAAGATCCGGACCTCTATCTCCATGTAAAAGAGCAGAGACCTGACGGAATCATCATCAGCGGTTTCAAAACACAGATCTGCGGAACAGCTGGAGCTCAGTACGTACTCTGCATGCCGACAACAGGCATGAAACCGGGTGAAGAAGCTTACGCTCTCGCATGTGCAGTTCCTCGTGACGTTGAAGGTCTCACAATCATCGAAGCAAGACGTTCCTCCGATACACGCGCTGAATCTGAGGCAGAAGGCTGGGATGGAATCAGATCCGGAACCACAGCTGCTTACATGATCTTTGACGACGTATTCGTTCCGACCGAGCACGTATTCATGAACGGCGAAACAAAATACTCCGGCAAACCGATCGGACAGTTCAGCACGATCTATCGTTCCTGCATCGGCGCTTGCGTAGCAGGCCAGGGCGATGTCATCATCGGTGCTGCTCTCGGTATGGCTCGCGTAAACGGACTTTCCGCGAAACCGTTCCAGGACAGACTCAACCAGATGGCTATCCACAACGAAACAACTTACGGAATGGGACTCGGCTCCATCATGAAGGGCAAGAACCATCCTTCCGGAGCGTTCTATCCTAACGGACTGCTCGCTCATGCAAACAAAGTTCTCGTTGGAACACTTCCGTATGAAGTCAAGAGAATGGCTGTAGATATCGCAGGCGGAATCGTTGAGACAGGCTGCATGCCTTCCTACAAAGACCTCACATCACCCATCTATGGCGAGAAACTTCTCTCCGCACTTCAGGGAGCTCCCGGAACCAAACCGGAAGACCGCGTAAAGATGGCGAGACTCCTCGAGTGGCTCACGATCGGCGGCGGCATCCCCGGATGCATGCACGGCGGCGGATCTCCTGACACAGGTAAGCTCGTAGTCAGACTGTCCACCAAGTGGGATCAGTATGTTGACTATGCAAGAGCACTTGCAGACGTTGAAGCTCCGCTCAAGGAAGAAAAGAAAAAATAATGATCAATAGTTGATCTTCTCGAAAGGGCCGCCCGCGGGCGGCCCTTTTGTGTTGGGAGATGTTGTCGAATGCGTTGTAAAACGATATACTTCAGAAAATAATGGGCAACTAGTACTTTTATCGATATTAATCCGACATTTTTTCATTTTGTGCTGTCATATGTCGGAATGATCCGACATAGTTTATTTTTAAAGACAATTTATGTCGGAATCTGAATGCGAATTTGGCACCTGTAAGTTGGTATGTTTGTCGAAATACATGATTTGTAGTTGAAAACCGCTTGTTTTCCGACATGTGCTAGTAAAATGAACAGATAATGTCGGAACGATCCGACATTATCAACTAAAAAAAGCCTTTGTATCGGAAAAACAAGAGATCAATGATTGATTCACGAAAATGCCGTCAATCCTGTAGTATAATAGTGACATGACCGATTCTAAAAGAAAAAGTGTAATTGTCATTGGCGGAGGCCCTGCGGGCATGATGGCGGCGATCACCGCGGCGGAGCGCGGATGCCGCGTTGTTTTACTTGAAAAGAACCAGGCGCCGGGCCGCAAACTTCTGATTACCGGGAACGGCAGATGCAATCTGACGAATTCCGCGGATAACGATGCAGTGCTCAAGAAAGTGCTCCGTAATCCCAGGTTTCTCATACGCGCGTTCCGGGATTTCTCGTCCCGGGATACCATGAGATTCTTTCGGATGCGGGGCTCGTGCTTACAGAAGAGGACAACGGACGGATTTTCCCCGCGAGCGGTCGGGCGGCGGATGTGCTCGCGGTGCTGACCGGAAAAATGGATGCGCTGGGCGTGCGTGTGATGACAGGCGTATCGGTCAGAGACC
>JAFOKI010000205.1 GCA_017419895.1 Eubacterium sp.
CAGATCCTGTTTTCTCTTGAATACCATTCCTGTTGCCATTTCATGATATTTGTTGAGTTCCGTCATTAGCGCATCGCTTGCAAGCCGCGCGGCTCTGTTGTCCCAGCGCGAATCCAGTTTATGATACATCACCGTATCATCTTCACCGAACAGACTGAAGAGATCCGTATGGTTCACTCCGAACTCCTCCAGCAGATCCATAAGACGCACAGCGTTGCTCTTCTCGTGGCCGTTTTCAAACCTGTCCGGCATGAACTGCGGATAAACGCTGTTCTTATTCGGAACTACCGCAAGAACAAAGGCTCGTCCCTCGTCCTCCAGCGAATCCTGCAGCACCCTGAGGTTCCAGGCGACATTCCTCAGCTCACTGTCCGATAACGCATTGTTGCCTGTATAGTCATCGAGAGTATCCGAACGGAAAAGATATCCGTTTTTACCGATGATCACGTTACTGTTTCCGGAAGAAGCGAACACTTTTTCCCTTATGTTGGAATCTGCATTGGCAGCGATGTCGAGAAGGCCGTAGTGTTTGGAGAACCAATCACCGGCATCTGAAAGGAACGCCGTGTTCAGCACGCCGCTGTCATCGATCAGTTTCGGGAAACCCGTATCCTCTTCAGCCGGTATCCCCGCACCGCCGCCAAGCGGTCCGAGCAATACAAGAGGAATCAGGCAGAGCACCAGGAAAACCACTATATATATATTGGAAAAAACATTCCTTTCTTTTTCTTTTCTCTTCTCGTTCCTCATTATCGTTCCCGAGCTTTTACATCTTTACTAAAATCTGAAATACACCGGCAGCACGACACTTCTTCCCGCTACCGCGAGCAGACAAAGAAACAGGATCGCGACAGACAGTACGCGCGCAGCGGGGCTTTGTTTATCGAATCCAGTCCTGAAGCGGCCGGGCACCAGGCGTTCAATGCTTATGACAGACATCACGCAGCCGAGCAGCATGACCGATACCGAATATGGATCAAGCACCCTCATGAGCTCATTATGAGCCGTGACTGTACCCGCGCCTCCGGCAGCCATCCTTCCGAGAACGGCGATCCCCCGCCCGAAAGTATCCGCTCTCAGCATCACAAGCGCAGCTGTCACAATGAGAATCGTATATATCCAGCCGATCCATTTGAACCGTTTCAGCCTGTACCTGATCTCGAACTCATCCTCAGCGATCAGCACAATTCCGATCAGAAGACCGAATGCCAGGTATTTAAAACCAAATCCATGAAGAAGTCCCAATGCCGCAAAACACACAAGTTTCCGAATCGCTGAGCGGCCCTGACTATTAGCGTCTCCGCCGAGAGGTTCATACACATATCCCTTGAACCAGCCGACCAGCGTAATGTTCCACCTGCTCAGGAATTCCCGCATGCTGAATGATCCATAAGGATGATCGAAATTCTCCGGTGCTTTAAATCCAAGCATCCTGCCGATGCCTATAGCCATATCCGCATAACCGCTGAGATCGAAACAGAACTGAAGCGCAAACGCTATAGCCGCTATCCACGCGCCGGCCATCGAAAGGCCTGCGGGATCGAGCGCGAACAGCCCGTCCGCGACACGGCTTGCAGTATCTGCGATTATTACTTTTTTGAAGAGACCGTAAGTAAATCTCTGGATACCGCCCGCGATATCTTCCGGACCCGCATACCGGTCAGTAAGCTGTTTGGAGAACTCCGTCTCTTTCATAATCGGCCCCGCCGTCATGAGCGGGAAGAACGAAAGATACAGAAGCACGCGGAGCGGATCTTTCTCGGCCTTATCGGGATCACCGTATACATCGGCGATATATGATATCAATCTGAGCGTGAAGAACGAAAGCCCGATCGGCACATCCGTAACAGGCATCCTTATAATATTCACATACGAACCGAACAGCATTCCCGAAAGAGAACCAAAGAACTTAAACGAGAGCAGAAGAAGCAGGTCAAGTCCCAGTACTGCTGCGAACCATCTCCCCCGATAACGCCCGGCAGCTTTCATCCTGATTCCAGCATACCAGTTAAGCAACGCAAAAAACAGCATGACGAAAACGAACGCCGGCTCCCCGTACGCGTAGAACAGGAGGCTGGCGATCGTCAGGATCACATTGCGCGTTTTGGTTTTCCCGACCGCCGTATGCAAAATAAGCACGAGCGGAAGGAAAATGAACAGAAAAGGTGCTGAACTAAATACCATTGCTAATCTATATCTATATCAAATTCATCTCAATCAACCGGATCTCCGGCGTCCCGGCCCGCAGCAGGGGTTAATCTTTCTCTTTCTCTTTCTCTTTTTCTTCTTCAGGCGCTTTCCCGTCTTTTATTTCGATCATCTTGTCGACGCATTTCGCGAGCGCGTTTTCATCGGGCGACATCACGTATACGTAATATGAACCGCTGGAATACACCTGCGTCTGATCGTCATAGCCTGTAAGGTTTTGTTTCGCGATCTTCCAGCTCGGATTCTTTGTGAGCTGGTATTTGACAAGTTTTCTTATCTCCTGCTCGGTCATGTTGAGCTGCATGTATTTCTTGCAGGCTTTAAGGATCGAACTGTATTTTGTGAGGATCGTGCTGCTGGAAGTCGCCTTCTTGATTATCGCTTCAAGCACCAGCTGCTGGTTCTTATTCCTCTGCACATCGCCATCGTCGAACGATTTTCTTTCTCTCGCGAACGCAAGCGCCATATCTCCGTCAAGATGGTTAGGCCCTTCTTCGAAATAGTATTCGGCGGCCATACCATGAGTATAGAACGCAAATTCGGAGTTTACGTCTATCCCTCCGATAGCGTTCACGAACTTCTTCACTGTCGTGTAGTTGACTTTCAGGTAATAGTTTATATCTATTCCCAGAAGATTTTCAATTGCGCCGATCGACTCTTTGATTCCGTAGATGCCTGTATGTGTCAGCTTGTCGTTCGCGTTCGCAAAACTCGGAAGCTGTATCAGATAGTCTCTCGGGATCGACGTGAGAAGTATGTTCCCGGTCTGCGGGTTAACCGTGACTATCATGTTCACGTCTGAGCGCGATGTCACGTCGATGCTTCCGCTGACGTCTATACCGCTTATATATATATTGAAAGAATCCTTCGTGACATCAACGTTCTTCGACAGATCCTCCGATTCTTTCTCCAATGTATATGTCTCGATGATCCTCGTACCCTTCTTGAAATCTTTGTCCGAGTCACAGAGCGCATCATACTGACCCGCGCTTGTCAGGATCGCCGAATACGAATCGTCTCTCAGCCCGTCTCCGAGCTCTTTAAGGTCTGCCACCATATGGAAGTCGACTTCCATCTCAGTTCTGACCTGATTTCTCGCTTCCGGATAAAGCCCGATCTCATAATTCGGCGATGCGACCGTATGCCCTTTCAGGTCGCTAAGTTTCTGGAAACTGCTGTCTTCATTTACGACTACATAGTAGTCTTCTGTTTCCTTGGTTATATTGGTCACGGTCGAGAAGAAACTGACCGTTCCTCCTATGTTGACTATGCCTATCAGATAACAAAGCATGAGAACCCCGGCTATCGCAAGAGCCCCGGTTTTCCGTGACTTTTTGAAATAGCTGAAGAACAAAGTCGGGAAAAGCAGCATGCTTATCAAAGACAGCACAGCCAGTATCCCGTATGTATAGTTTGAAGGAAGCATGTCAGCCGTTACGAGTGCTCTGACAAAAACCGCAAAAAGGATGCAGTAAACTACGGCAACGATCATGGTGATCACACCGAATTTCCCTGCCTGTTTCTGCTTTGCGTAAAGGGATCTTTTGCGCTCGCGCTTTATCTGTTCCCTCCGCTGCTCACGCAGTTCGGCTTCCTGAGCCCGCTGAGCTTTCTTCGCCCTGCGCTGCTTCCTTATTTCTCTTTTATCCTTTGGCGTACGCCCGATATTAATCATAGGTGTATTGTATCACGACCGTGACCATTTCTCCACAAAAAAGAATCCACGCGCAGACCGAAACGATCAGTTTTTATCGCAATCACTCATTATCGAAACGAACTCTTTTTTGTCGATGTCATAATACAGGATGATGTCCGTCAGGAATTCGCGCTGATCCGCAAGTCCTTTGTTGACCTCCTTTACCATATCCCGCAGCACATTTCTGCCCGGACTTAGATAATCCGGAATGATTGCAAGCTCATGTCTGGAGCACGGAATAACATAGTAGCTGTCACCCGCTCTCTCCGCAACGCGTTCGGCAACACCCGGATAAAAAAGCACTGCGGCACCTAAGATCCGGCTTCTGCTGGACAGGATAAAAATCGGCCTGTGGATCCCATCGTCTTTCACATTGGGATCCATCATGTCTTCCATGTCTGCGATCTCCTCATCCGAACCCGCTATATACCTCATATATGGCGGATCGTTTTTCATCCCGTTCTCAAAAGCGAGTTCAAAAATCGTTTCTTTATCGTATCCCTCCGCTCCGGCAAGTTCGTTTGTTACCACCGTGCTCCACATACCGAGTTCCCCGTCGCTGTTTCTTACCTCGCATACCAAAGAGAGACCATCGGCAGCCTTTCTGCTCGGCACGTCTCTCAAAAGATTTCTGTTGTTTTTGTCATCAATGAGCCTCACATAGAATTTATCTTTTACTTTATCGAAACTCATATCCAGAAACTCTTCCCTGCCTCTCGAGAACAAAGACCTGTTGTATATTTCCATGACCTCCCGGGCAAGCCGTTTGATCGTCATACCGCCCCTGTATCCATCATAAAGCTCGTCTATGTATATGGTCGGAGCCATCTCGCTGCCGCCGGTGGATATTGAGATCGCATCGAGCTTAAGATCGTTGACTTTCGGGACTTTAAGCTTTCTTATTTCCAGTATCCCGGCCATTTTTGAAGGCACTGATGTCTTGATTTCTTCAATAAGTCTATCAGTGAACTGCGATTTGCTTAACATTTTATTCTCCTCTCTGTTTCGATAAAAAAGTTGGAATTTGCTTTCTTTAGATTTATTATTCTATTTAGGGGGTCAATCCTTTATGAAAATCCATGAATACCAGGCAAAAGAACTGCTTGCGAAGTACGGTGCTCCCGTGCCTCGCGGAACGCTTGCACACACACCGGACGAAGCCGCCGCTGCTGCTGCCATTTACCCTGCTGCCGTCCTGAAAGCACAGGTCCACAGCGGAGGACGCGGCAAAGCCGGAGGCGTGAAACTCGTCCATGGACAAGCCGAGGCGCGTGAGACCGCAGCCGGAATGTTTGGCATGCGGCTTATTACAAAACAAAGCGGTCCTGCCGGAAAAATCGTACGTAAGCTTCTTGTCACGGAAGCCATCGACTATTCCGATGAATACTATCTTGCTGTCACAGGCGACAACGAGAATGCCTGCCTTGCGATAATAGTATCTGCGGAAGGCGGGACCGAAATCGAAGTAACTGCCAAAATCTCTCCGGAAAAAATAACCCGTATCGGTCTTTCTCCAATCGAGGGACTAAACAGTGACCAGGCAGCATTTGCCGCGGATACGCTTGAGCTTTCAGGCGGACTTAAGGATGAACTGGCATCCCTGCTCCAATCCTTGGTGCGCCTTTATCTTGAAAAAGACTGCACGCTCGTAGAGATCAATCCGCTGGTCCTGACAAAAGAACATCATCTTCTGTGCCTGGACGCGAAAATAAACTTTGACGACAATGCTTTGTTCAGGCATCCCGAACTCGCGGAGCTCCGCGACATTGACGAGGAGGATCCGAAAGAATATCTCGCGTCCGGGTATGGTCTGAGCTATATCAGGCTCGACGGCGACATCGGCTGCCTGGTCAACGGTGCCGGGCTCGCGATGGCCACCATGGACATCATCAAAAGCTGCGGCGGCGAGCCGGCTAATTTCCTCGATGTAGGCGGCGGCGCGACAAAAGAAAAAGTCAAAGCCGCGTTCGAGATCCTGCTCTCGGACGAAAACGTCAGAGCGATCTTCGTGAATATCTTCGGCGGCATAATGAAATGCGATGTCATAGCGGATGGCGTTGTTTCCGCTGTGCGCGAAATGGGCATATCGATTCCCCTAATCGTGCGCCTCGAAGGCACGAACAGCGCCGAAGGCAAGAAGATCCTGTCCGGATCAGGCCTTTCCATCATAGCTGCGGAAAACATGGCGGACGGCGCGCGGAAAGCTGTTGCTGCGGCAAAAGGAGGTGCACACATATGAGCATCTTCATTAACAAAGACACCCGTGTGATCGTCCAGGGCATCACCGGAAAACAGGGCTCGTTCCACACCGGACAGATGCTTGAATACGGCACGGCAATAGTCGGAGGCGTGTCCCCCGGAAAAGGCGGCAGTGAACTTCTCGGTGTGCGGATCTTCGACAGCGTTTCCGAAGCAAAAAGGGAAACCGGAGCCGACGCATCGGTGATCTTCGTCCCGCCCCGCTTCGCTGCAGACGCGATCATCGAATCCGCAAAATCCGGTATAAGTCTCGTTGTCTGCATAACGGAAGGCATCCCGATTCTGGACATGGCAAAAGTGATGTATTGCCTGAAAGATACCGGTACACGGCTCATTGGCCCGAACTGCCCCGGAATAATCACTCCGGAAGAGTGTAAGATAGGCATCATGCCCGGTTATATACACAAAAAAGGTCATGTCGGGATAATCTCACGCTCCGGCACCCTAACCTACGAAGCTGTCAAACAGCTAACGGACCGGGGCATCGGACAATCAACAGTAATAGGCATTGGCGGCGATCCGATACGCGGCACAAGCTTTGTAGACGCGCTGAAAGAATTCGAGGCTGACCCAGACACATATGCAGTGGTGATGAACGGCGAGATCGGCGGGAGCGGCGAAGAAGCCGCAGCCGAATTGATTGCCGGCAGTATCACAAAACCTGTAGTCAGCTTTATTGGCGGATCGTCAGCACCGCCCGGGAAACGAATGGGACACGCAGGCGCGATAATATCCGGTGGCAAAGGCACTGCCGCCGGCAAAATAGCCTCACTGCGCGCCGCAGGCGTAAAGATCGCCGAAACGCCCGATATCATTGGCGATACCATGGTTCAAGCACTTAAAGAACGAGGCATTTATGAAAAATGCCTGACCGGCAAGGAGGAATAATATGGATACTGCAAGTATTTTGGAAACAATGATGATCCTTTGTTTCGGGATATCATGGCCGCTTTCGATAGTGAGAATGTACAGAAGCTGGTCAACCGGAGGCAAGAGCCTTTTCTTCAGTTGTTTCATTCTTTTCGGATACTTCTGCGGTATCGGAGCCAAGGTCGTGACCCACAACTATAACCTGGCATTTGTTTTCTACATAATCAATACGATCATGGTGACTGTGGATATTCTTCTGTGGCTCCGCAACAGGAATTACGAAAAGACCGGTAAGAAGTACGGATTTCTAAAAGGCTGAACCGGACCGCCTCGAATGTTCGAATCTCTATTATCCATAGAACGAGAAATGGATGCCAAACGGCATCCATTTCTCATTGGCGGAGAAGATGGGATTCGAACCCATGGTACCTTGCGGTACACCGCATTTCGAGTGCGGCTCGTTATGACCACTTCGATACTTCTCCAATTATTAAAAGGACTTGACTTGCTCCTTTTTGTTCAGCAGTGAATAGTATAGCATGAATTATCCCCCTAATCAACCACAAGTTTTTTCAAACTTTTCCGCGCTCTAACGCCTTAGTTTATACACTGCGGCTGCCAGCGCCGACGCAGCGATCATAAGCAGTACGTAAATGAATGCATCCGATTTGTCCCCGGTATCAGGTATATCGCCCCTATGAACAACGGTCCCGGTCGTTATTCTTTTTTCTTCAGGTTTGTCCGGTGTCTTTTCTTTTTTCCCGGATTTTTCTTTTTTAGGTTTCTCCTTTACCGTTATCGACTGTGCTTTATTGTTGATGTCAGTATGATCGGCAACAAGTACCTTTTCCGTTTTTCCGTCTGCTGCCGGTCTATTCTGATAAGCGCGCTCAAATATTACAAGCTTCTGACCGCCGAGTTTTCTCAGATCGAGCTTCCCAAAATCGAGTTTCCACTCACCGCTGCCGTTTCCTGTGTTGAACACCTTTTTTGCCGTAACTTTCTTCCCCTTGATTTTCAGCGGTTCCCCGGTCTGCTTGACCATAATGACACCTTCAACGATGACGTCTTCATTTTTCGAAAAGCCATCATATGCTATCGTGTCCACGACCGGCACTTTTTTGCGGGCTTTGGTTTCATTGTTTCCGTTTGACGATGCTGTCGTAGAGATCTCCGGAGCCTGCACCGGTGTCTGCGCGGGGTCTTCCTGCTCGGGAAGTTCCTGATACTCTTTATCCGAATTATCGGGAGCCTTTGGCACGACATTCTTTGTAAATGCCGTATTTACATAACCGTCATGATCATCCGGGGAATTCTGCTCACATGTATAGTTGCACGGCTTTCCATCCCCGTCCAAAGAATCCGAGTCCGCGGGTGCTGACGCAAGATACTCATCAGTGCCCGGGAGCACTGTACTTTTATACACTATTTCAGCTGTTTTCCCCGGATCAAGCAGGATCGACGCAACGTATTTGTCCTTCCTCTTTCCGGTACGCTCCGCGCCTTTGACAGACACGATTTCGGGCTTGCTGAAGTATCCGCTGCTTTCAAATTTATCGGACACATCCATCGTAAGCGGAAGCTCCCCTGTATTTTCTACAAAAACAGTATATGACACCGTATCTCCCGCACAGAACCCAAACTTTCCGGTATTTGCTTTTTCAGGCGCGTCGTCATTCCGCACCTTATACATCCTGTATGAAACCTCCGGCTTTTTTGCCATGTCGGTAAGCGTACCGAGATCGATGAGCGCGGTCCGGGAGGCTTTGTTTACAAAGACCTCAAACGGTTCAATGAGCTTGTACTTTGCATTCGCCTCACATGGCAGTTCTTCTATCCTGTATTTCCCGTATGGAAGTGCTCCAACAGACGCATCAGGCGGCGCTTCAGAACCGAATTCACCGATGCCGAACCAGATACCGCCGCTTATGTCCGCTGTCCTGGAGCTGATTGCTTCTATGCTCAGCGGGTCAGAAGCAAGGTCTGGTTCAGGTTTGGTTTCGGGTTCAAGCCCCGGCACAGATTCAGGTTCGGATCCCTGCAGAGACTCCTGCCCGGAATTATCAGACTCTGCGGATTCTTCCTGCTGTTCATCAGTTCTGTCTTCGCTTTCCTGCCCCTCGGAGTCTGCCATACTTACCTCGTCATTGGATAGTGCTTCATGTTCCTTATCCATCAGATCGTCAAACGCATTGACATGACGTGAGCTGTCCGAGGATTCGTCCGCTCCTATCTCGTCCTCCGTCCTCTCGTCACGCGATGAAAAAGCGCCGTTCCCGTTCGTCACGAGCACATGAGCTTCCCCCGTCTCAAGATTCGTTATTTTGAAAGGCACATAAGCGAGCCTTTCGTTAGTGCCTTCTCCGATCTTTACGCCTTTGATATCTCCTCTGTAAACATAGTCATCAAAGTACAGGTCCGC